>CAIQJD010000381.1 GCA_903872005.1 uncultured bacterium
GATCCAGCGCTTCTTGCAGTGAGGCGCCGGCGCCGGTCGAACGCTGTTGCCCCCAGCCCTCGCGTTGATTCAGCATGGCGCGCTTGAAGCCCAGCGGGTCGGCGATGCGGCGCAGGATGTTCACGCCACTCTCGCTGGCGGTGAGGATCTTGATATCGCCCCAATTCATTATACGTCCCAGCACCGATTGGGTCAAGATGACGTCGTTGATTTTGTCCAGCGAGGAGTCGGCGATTTCCTTGCGGATGGTGCCGCGCAATTCGATGACGCGTCGGTTCGTGATGATGTAGCGCAGATTGAACCAGGAGAAGAGCGCTTCCAGGAACCGGTAGACCGGATAGGTGAGCAGCAGCAACAAGAGATAGGTGAGCGGATTCTGGAAGAGCTGAAAGCTGATGATGGCGGCGGCCGTGATGACCAGGGCAATGATGACGTACAGGGTCAAAGCCGGCGCGATGAAAAGCCAGTGTCGGCGCGTGCGGTGGACGATCTCCTCGCCGCCGCCCAGCATGTCTTGCAGGTAGCCCATATTCTACCCCCTTCGTAATGTGGTGGGATCACGCAACCCTAGCGGGCGCGCGGGTGCGCTTCGTCGTAGGCGACGCGCAGTTGGTCGCCGGAGATGTGCGTGTAGATTTGCGTCGTGGAGATGTTGGCGTGCCCCAGGAGTTCCTGGACGTGACGCAAGTCGGCTTTGCCGTTGAGCAGGTGCGTGGCGAAGGAGTGGCGTAGCGTGTGGGGCGTGACTTCGCCCTGGATGCCGGCCTCTTGCACGTAGTACTTGATGATCAGCCACAGGCCCTGGCGCGTCAATCGCTCCCCGCGATGATTGAGAAAGAGCGCGCGTTCGCTGGTGTCTTTGAGCAATTGCAGGCGCGCTTTGCCCAGATAGGCGTCCAACGCGATGACGGCGCGGTTGTGCATGGGGATGATGCGCTCTTTGCCGCCTTTGCCGCGCGTCACGCGTACTGTGGCCGACGCCAGATTCACGTCCTCCAGGTCCAGTGAGACGATTTCCGTGACGCGCATGCCGGTGGCGTAGAGGAGCTCCAGCAGGGCGCGGTCGCGCAGCACCTTCGAGGAATCGCCCTGGCCGGGCGCGGCCAGGAGCCGGTTCACCTCTTCGTAGGACAGGGCCGTTGGCAGGCGCTTCTTGACCTTGGGCGAGTCAAGATTGGCGGTTGGGTCATCTCCCACCAGGTCTTCGGAGGTCAAGAAATGGAAGAAGGACTTGATCGCCGCGACCTTACGCGCGACGGTGGATGAGGCGTATTCGCGGTCTTTCATGTCGAGGATATAGTCGAGGATGGCGCTCTTGCCCACCTCAGACCAGTCAAGCAGCGGTTGATCTGCTTCTTCGGCCATGTGTTCGGCGAACTGCGTCAGGTCGTTGCGATAGGCTGCAATCGTGTTGCCAGAGTATCCTTTTTCGGCGCGCAAGAAATCGAGGAAACTCTCAATTTTTTCTTGCATCATAGGTCAGCCTCCCATCAGGCTTCCTCGATTTAACGTTAAATCCACCGGTATTGTACCACAACTTTGCATAAAATCAAGTCCCCGGCGCAACTTTACTTAAGGTATTTTGCGCGTCTGGCCCAACCGGATAGAACAGGGGACGCTATAATGTAGCCATCGCCCATTGCGCGCGCCGGTTTGATATAATGTTGTAAGAGACCGTCGCCGGCTTCAGTTTTTAGAGCCGGCGCGCCGGCCCGCATGGATGCGCGCCGACTCGGCTTTGCGCGATTGCTGCTTTTCGTGTATCATAAATTGGTTCGCGTCAATTATCACAGACCGACTGGTTGTCCGGTAGGGCGTTGGGCCACGCCGGCAAGCGGTAGATCACGAAAGTAGTAGAGGAGAGCTATATGACGACCTACATCGAAGACATCCTGGCGCGCGAGATCCTCGACTCGCGTGGCAATCCCACCGTTGAAGTCGAAGTGACGCTCACTGGCGGGGCCACGGGGCGCGCGGCCGTTCCCTCGGGCGCATCCACCGGCGCGCACGAGGCGGTCGAGCTGCGTGATGGCGACAAGGCCCGCTATGGCGGCAAAGGCGTGCTCAAGGCTGTTGAAAATGTCAACACCGAGATCGCCGATGAGCTGTATGGTTGGGACGCGTTGGATCAGGTTGGCATTGACCAGATGTTGATCCAGTTGGATGGCTCGCCCAACAAGGGCCGGCTGGGGGCCAATGCCACCCTGGGCGTTTCCCTGGCTGTCGCCAAGGCCGCAGCCGAGGCGGCCGGCTTGCCACTCTACCAGTATTTGGGCGGGGTTTGGGCGCACACCTTGCCGGTGCCGATGATGAATATCCTCAATGGCGGCAAGCATGCGGTTGGCTCCACGGACCTGCAAGAGTTCATGGTCATGCCGGTGGGCGCCGGCTCGTGGGCCGAGGCGCTGCGCTGGTGCGCTGAGATCTATCAGGGATTGAAGAAGGTATTGGCCGGCAAGAAGTACAACACCAATGTCGGCGATGAAGGCGGCTTCGCTCCATCCCTCGGCTCCAATGAGGAAGCGGTGGAGGTCATCATCCAGGCGATTGAGAAGGCCGGCTACAAGCCGGGCGAACAGGTCTTCCTGGCGCTTGATCCGGCCGCCACTGAATTGTTCAAGGATGGCAAGTACTATCTGGAGAAAGAGGGCCGCGTCCTCAGCGGCGAAGAGATGGTCGCCTTCTACGAGCGATGGGTGAACAAGTATCCCATCATTTCCATTGAAGATGGCCTGGCTGAGGACGACTGGGAATCCTGGATCATGTTGCGCCAGCGCGTGGGCGACCGGGTGCAGATCGTCGGCGACGACCTGTTGGTGACCAATGTCGAGCGGCTCAAGAGCGGCATCGAGCGCAAGGCGGCGAACTCTATCCTGATTAAGCTCAATCAGATTGGGACGTTGTCCGAAACCATCGCCGCGGTGGAGACGGCCAAGCGGGCGCGTTGGACGGCGGTGGTGTCGCATCGCTCCGGCGAGACCGAGGACACGACCATCGCGGACCTGGTTGTGGCGCTGAACGCCGGCCAGATCAAGACCGGCGCCCCGTGTCGCAGCGATCGCGTTGCCAAGTACAACCAGTTGCTGCGTATCGAGGAGCAACTGGGCGACGCGGCCTTCTACCCCGGTCTGGGCGCGTTCTACAACATCGCGCGTTAGCTTCTGCGAAATCCCGCCGGCAGAGGACCGCGCGATCCTCTGCCGGCGCCTGGCCGACTCTCCTGGGGAGATGCGAGCATGGCGGATAACGACCTGTTGTGGCATTCGTACATCATCACCCAGACGATGGAATGCATGGCTGATCCGACCAAATTGCGCGCCGTCGTGGAACTGTCCGATGACATTTCGCCGGTCTTCCCTTATCTCAATGCGATTCGCACCGACGTCATGTACAATCCGGGCGCTAACAGTGTCACCCTGCGCCATGAGATGCGCCTGTTGACCTTCTACGCCCGGCTGGCAACGTTGGCGAAGATCACCGACGAGGAAGACGCGGCGCTGGCGCTGGATTGGTTCCGCGATCTCGTCAATGTGACCTGGGCGCGGAGCGCCGAAATCAGTGAGGCAGCAAAGCACTCAGACCCTAAGGCACGTAAAACAGCTGTTACTAAACCCATGGTAATGTTTAAACCAACGTTACAATGACTTGTGTAGTCAAACCACAAAACAACTGC
>CAIQJD010000382.1 GCA_903872005.1 uncultured bacterium
GGGAAGAGGTTGAATTGCTGGAAGACCATGCCGATCTCTGCGCGCACCTCGTTGATGTTGATGCGGCGGTCGGTCAGGTCGAAATTGTCTACGGTGATGCAGCCGGCGTCCAGCACTTCCAGGTGATTGATGCAGCGCAGCAGCGTGCTCTTGCCCGAGCCGCTGGGGCCGATGATGACCACCACTTCGCCGCGATTGACGTGGAAGCTGACGTCGTCCAACGCGGTGATCTTACCGAAATTCTTGCAGGCGCCCGTAATCTCGATCATCCGCTCGGCCGGCGGGATAACGCAAATCTCTGTCATCTCCATTCACCTCGCTCAGCGTCCTTTGGACATGTTGCGCTCGAGAGCGCCGGCGATGCGCGCCGACGTCAGCGTCAGCACCAGATAGATCAACGCCACCAGACTCCACGTCTCGAAGCTCTGGAAGGTGCGCGACATATACTCGCGGCCGCGCCGCGTCAGATCCGAAACGGCCAATACTGAGACGAGCGACGAGTCTTTGAGCAGGGTCACAAATTCGTTGCCCACGGGCGGCAAAATCACGCGAATGGCCTGGGGCAGAATCACGAAGCGCATGGCCTGGAAGTAGTTCATGCCCAGCGAGCGAGCCGCCTCCAATTGACCACGATGGATGGATTGGATGCCGGCGCGGAAGATCTCGGACATGTACGCGCCGTAGCAGACGGTGATGCCTAGGACCGCCGCCGTGAACGGCTCCAGGCTCAGGTTGCCGAACCAGACGCTGCCGGCCGGCCACACATTCGCCAGCATTTCGCCGATCTTCTGAAAGACCTGCGGCAGCGCGAACCAGATGAAGAGCAACTGCACCAACAGGGGGATACCGCGAATGAGTTCAACATAGAGCGATGCGATACCCTTGAGGATCGGATTGCGGGCCAAGCGGCCCAATCCGCCGACCAGGCCAACAATCAGAATGAATACGAAAGAGGTCAACGTGATCTTCAGCGTAACAACGATGCCGTCCTTGACGAAATTGAAGATCGCTGCGAATGGATCGGGGCTGGCCACCACCATGAAGATGATAGCGGCGATGACGGCCAAGACGAGCAACCACCATCGGTCGCTCAGGATCCACTGTCGCACCCAACTACCGGGCGGCTCCACAGCGTCGACGCGAGACGCTTCACTTTTCGCCATGACTCTCCCTCGTTTGTATCGAAATCCGGGCACAACGCCAGAAAACCATCGTCGGGCATGGGCGCGCCGGCGCGCCCCCATGCCCGCCACTCACATCCAAACGACTACTTGGTGCCGCCGATCCACTTCTGGTAGATCTTGTCGTACTCGCCGGAGTCCTTGACTTTCTTCAAGCCGGCGTTGAACTGCTCCACGAGCGCCTTGCCCTTGTCGTTCTTCTGCACCGTCACGCCGTAGTATTCCTCGGTGATCGGCGCGCCGACAATCTTGAGCTTGCCCTTGAAGTCCTTGGAGGCGAGGACGTAGTCGGCCGCCACCGGCGTGTCTACCACGACCGCATCCAGCTTCTTGTTGACCAGGTCAAGCAGGGCCAGGTCAATCGTATCGTATTCCTTCAGCGTCGCGCCGGCGATCTTCTGCACAGCGAAAGCGCCGGTCGTGCCGATCTGCGCGCCCACGGTCTTCTTCGCCATATCCTTGTCGGTCTTGATAGACGCGTCGTCAGCGCGCACAATGATGGACTGGCCGGCGTTGATGTACGGGTCCGAGAAGTTGTACTTCTGTTTGCGCTCGTCGGTGATCGTCACGGACGACATGATCGCGTCGTACGCGCCGCTTTCCAGGCCGGCGAAGATGCCGTCCCAGGCCGTATTCTTCCACTCCACCGTGAAGCCCTGCACCTTCGCGATGGCGGTCATCAGGTCAATGTCGAAACCGACGATCGCCTTCGACTCATCCACAAACTCCATCGGCGGGAAAGCGGCATCCGTAGCGATAGAATACTTCTTAGCGCCGCCAGTCCCGGCGCAGCCGGCCAGCACGGACGCCAACGTCACCACCAACATCAAGACACAAAACACTCTGATTCTCTTCATGGCTCTTCTCTTTCTCCTCTTTCATGCGACTGATTTGCTTGCGACCACGCAGGCAGATTTAGCTCCGGGCTGCCTGCGTCTACCGCACATCCATTCTTTGCGCCGGCCGATGCGCCGGCGCGCTCACCCCGCGGCGCGCTGCCAGCGCCAGCGTTGCCCAACGACTGTCGGCACGGCGTAGCCGGCGCGCTGCAACGAGGCCAACGCGGCCAGCACGGTGGTCTGGGCCAGTTGATAGCCGACCACGTCTCGCAACGTGACGCCCAATCCATCTGCGACGGCCGCCAGGATCGCGGCCGGCTCGGCCGGCTCCCCGATGGCCTCCAGACATAGCGTCCGAATCTGCTCCAGCCGCGCCCGATTGGCAGCAATGACGCCGGCCGGTTCGCGCAGCGCCGGCCCATGCCCCGGTGCGAACCAACTGCCGGCCAGGCCATCCAGGCGCGTCAGCGTCTCCAACGCCGCATCCAGGTCGGCGCAGAAAGGGATGCCGTGCTTCTGCAGCGTCTCGACGGGAAAGAAGGCGTCGGCCGTGAACAGGACTTCGCCGCGCCGCACGCCGATCTGTTGCGGCGCGTGGCCGCCCAGGGCGACAATCTCCAGTTCTATGCCGGCAATCCGCGCCGCGCCCGGCTCCAGGATATGTTGGACGCCGCCGGCCTTCGCCAGCGTGAACTTGTGCGTCAACTCCCGAATGGGGCAGGCTCCGCCATACAGATAGAGCGGCTCCAGGAGGGGATTTCGCACGACGGCGGCTTCCAGCGCGGTCGCGTAGACTTCTGCGCCGCTACGCTTGACCAGCTCCGCGACGCCCCCGAAGTGGTCGGCGTGGGCGTGGGTGACGATCACCGCCCGCAGCCGCGCCCCGAGCTTCTCGACGCTACGCGTGATTTCTTTGGCTGCGCTATCGTCCAGGCCGGCGTCAATGGCGATAGCCTCGTCGTCTTGGACGAGCAGCCCCACGTTCGATCCGCCCGGCAGGTGAAAGACGCCGGCTTGCAATGCTTGTAAAACGCCCATCGCCCCCATCAAAAAGCCCCGACGTCTCTGGGTCGAGGCCCTGCTTGCCGCGAAGCGCATGCGCTCGCTCGCGGCCTCAACCTTCGCCCAGATACGCCGCACGCACCTGGGGATCATTGCGCACCGTTTCGGCCGCGCCGGCCAGCACGATGCGCCCCGTTTCCAGCACATAGGCGCGATTCGCTATCGAAAGGGCCATGTTGGCGTTCTGTTCTACCAACAAGATGGTCATGCCCTGGGCGCTGATATCGCGGATGATGTCGAAGATGGCCTGCACCAGAAGTGGGGCCAGCCCCATGGAAGGCTCATCCAGCAACATGACGCGCGGCCGCGCCATGAGGGCGCGCCCCATCGCCAACATCTGCTGCTCGCCGCCGCTCAAGGTCCCTCCCACCTGCCGGGCGCGTTCTTTGAGCCGCGGGAAGAGCATGAAGACGCGCTCCAGGTCTTCTTTCATGCCGGCCTTGTCGCGCCGCGCATAGGCCCCGATGTCCAGGTTCTCCAGCACTGTCAGGCGATTGAAGATCTTGCGCCCTTCGGGCACCTGCGCCAGCCCCAGCCCCACGATCTCATGGGCCGGCCAGTGATCAATGGCCTGCCCCTCGAACGTGATGCTCCCCTCGCGCGGGTGCAGCAAGCCGCAGATCGTATTGAGTGTGGTAGACTTGCCGGCCCCGTTCGCGCCGATCAAGGTCACGATCTCGCCGGCCTCCATCGTCAGCGAGATGCCCTTCAACGCATGGATGCTATCATAGAAGGTATGGACGTTACGCAGTTCGAGCAATGCCATGGCCGCCTCCCTGGTCTCCAAGATAGGCCTGGATCACCCGCGGGTCGCGCTGCACTTCCTGCGGCGTCCCTTCGCTGATCTTCGTGCCATAGTCCAACACCGTCACCCGGTCGGAGATGTTCATCACCACGCGCATATCGTGTTCGATCAGCACGATGGTCAGCTTCAGCTCGCGGCGCAGCCGTTGGATGAACGCCATCAAGTCAGTCGTCTCCGTGGGGTTCATGCCGGCCGCCGGCTCGTCCAACAACAGCAGCGTGGGACTGGATGCCAGGGCGCGGGCAATTTCCAGCCGGCGCTGTGCCCCGTAGGGCAAGTTGTGCGCGAACTGGTCGCCCTGCCCACTTAACCCGACGAAGTCCAGCAGCTCGTGGGCGCGATCCAGGGCCGCGCGTTCTTCGCGCAGCGTGGCCGGCAGGCCCAGCACCGACCCCAGGAACCCGCTCCTGAGACGCGTGTGTTGCCCCACCAGAATGTTCTCCAGCGCGGTCATGCGCCCGAAGAGCCGGATATTCTGGTAGGTGCGCGCGATGCCCGTGAACGTGATCTGGTCGGGGCGCAGCTCCACCAGCGACACATCGCCGAACAGGATTTCGCCCTGCTCCGGCTTGTAGAAACCCGAGATGCAGTTGAAGAAGGTCGTCTTGCCGGCGCCGTTCGGCCCAATGATGCTGACGATGGAACCCTGCGGGACATTGAAATCCACCGTGTTGACCGCGGTCAGGCCGCCGAAGTGTTTGCTGACTTTCGTCGCCGTCAGAATGTTCATGCGGCGCCTCCTTGCGGCTTGACTTCGCACACCTCGGCCGGCGGCTCCACCTTTTTCGGCCGCTCCAGCATGGCGCGCGACGAAGGCCACAATCCTTGCGGACGAACGATCATCATCACCACCAACAGGGCGCCAAAAGCGAGGATGCGGTAGTCTTCCAACTGCCGCAAGATTTCAGGCAGGCCCTTGAGCACAACCGCGCCCAGGATGATGCCCGGCACACTGTTCAGGCCGCCCACGATGAGCAACGCCAGCACGTTGATGGACACCAGCAGCGTGAAGTCCTCCGGGCCGGTGAATGAGTTGCGGGAGGCGAAGATCGCGCCGCCCAGGCCGGCGAAGGCCGCGCCGGTAGCGAAGGCCAGCAGCTTGTACTTGAGCATGTAGACGCCCATGGCCTGTGCCACCGTCTCATCTTCGCGCATGGCGCGCCAGGCGCGCCCGACGCGCGAGTTCTCCAGCCGGCGCGTGATGAAGATCGCCAGGAAGATGGCGATCAAGATGATGTACATGAAATAGAATTCCGTGCCGATGTCCTTGCCAAAGAGCATCGGATGGCCCACAGCGCGGATGCCGCGCGGCCCGCCGGTGAACGTATCCATCATCTCGCTGCGTACCAGGATGCGGATGATCTCGCCGAAGCCCAGGGTGACGATGGCGAGGTAGTCGCCGCGCATCCGCAGCACCGGCAGTCCCAACAGCAAGGCGGCGAAACAGGCCAACACGACGGAGATGGGCAATACCACCCAGAAGCTGAGCATGATATTGTGGGGCGCCGGCGCGGTCAAGATCGCCATGGTATACGCGCCGACGGCGAAGAAGGCGGCGTAGCCCAACACCAACAGGCCAGACATGCCCACGATGATATTCAGGCCCAGGCCGAGCAACACATAGATGCCCACCGTGCCCAGGGTGTAGTTCCAGTACTGATTGAGGACGAAAGGCGCGGCCAGGACGACGAGGAGGGCGACGGCCAGGATGACGATACGCGTCTTCGGGCTGGCGCCAACGGCCCGGCCGGCCGGCAGGTTCAACAGCCCGCGTTGTGCGCCGTCCCATGCGGAACGGAGCGTCCCCATGATGGCCGGCCCGGCGCGCAACTTGGTCCACACCGCGCCGGCGAGCGCCGCGGCCAGCAACGCCAGGGCGATGACCAGGCCGGCCGTGACCGGGGTGCGCCCGGCCGTGAACATACTGACGGATGCCTCATGGATCTGCACGAGCCATTGCCGCACATCGGTCTTGGCAGCCATCAGGGCGCCGAGCAAGCCGATGAACAACCCCATCGGCGCGGCATGGGCCACGCCGGCAGCCAGGCCGGCCAGCATGGCATCGCCCCAGCCGGCGCAACGAGCGCTCTTCACGGCCCGGACGCCGGCCATGAAGGCCACGAAGAGCAACAACAGCCAGGCGCCGACCGACTTGGACGTCAGCCCGAACCATTCGCCAAGCAACGTACCCATCAGCGTCGTCACGCCGATCAAGATGAGGAAGACGCTCACAATAGCAGTCGTCAGACCGTTGCGTAATCCAGAAGGGATGACCATGGCTTCCTCCTACACCTTCTTTTCGGACAGGACTTCGCCCAACAGGCCGGTAGGACGGAAGATCAAGATCAGCACCAGGATCGTGAACCCGATGACATCCTTGAGCTGAAAAGGCATATCGAGCACCGCCGGCGCGACCGATTCAATCACGCCGAGCAAGATGCCGCCCAACATCGCGCCAGGCACATTGCCAATGCCGCCCAAGACGGCGGCCGTGAACGCCTTGATGCCGGGGAGGAAACCGATGTAGTGGTAGATGATGCCGTTGTGCAGACCCCACATGACGCCGGCCGAGCCGGCCAGCACACCGCTGATGGCGAACGTGTTGACGATGACGCGATCCACGTTAATGCCCATCAAGGCCGCGGTCGCCTTGTCTTCTGCCACGGCGCGCATCGCCCGCCCCATGCGCGTGCGCTGCACCAGCGTGTACAGTCCGACCATCAACACAATGGACATCACGAACGTCAGGACGCCGGTATAGGTCACGAGCACCTCTTGCCCGGACACCACGACGGTCCAACCGAGTCCGCGATCCAGCATATCGGGGTTGAAATAGGTGTGCTTGGCCGAACCGAACATCAGTTGCGCGGCAACTTGCAGGAAGAGAGACGCGCCAATGGCGCTGATGAGCGGCACCAGACGCGGGGCTTGACGCAGCGGACGATAGGCGATGCGTTCCAGAGTGACGCCGCAAATCATAGAGGTGAGTGCGCCGACGATGAACGTGATGACGATGGCGAGGAGAGGTTGGCGATTCGAAAAGCCCAGCCGGCCCATAATTTCCAGCGCAAAATAGCCGGCAAACGCGCCCAGCATCATGATCTCGCCGTGCGCGAAGTTGATCATGAAGAGGATGCCGTAGACGAGGGTATAACCCAGCGCGA
>CAIQJD010000383.1 GCA_903872005.1 uncultured bacterium
GCCCGGCAGCGCGGCGGCCTCTTCATGCCCTTCAACGGCACCGCCGGCGTGTGGCGCAAAGAGACGATTGTGGCCGCCGGCGGCTGGAGCGCCGACACCCTGTGCGAAGACCTGGACTTGAGCTATCGGGCGCAGATGGCCGGCTGGAAGTGCCTCTTTTTGCCCGATGTGGAGACGCCGGCCGAATTGCCGCCGCAGATGGCGGCGCTGAAGCGCCAACAGGCGCGCTGGGCGCAGGGGACCGTGCAGTGCATGTTCAAGCTGAACGGCGCCGTGCTGACGTCGCATGTGCCCTGGCCGGCGCGCATCATGGCCGGCATCCACATGACGGCCTACTGCTCGCACGCCTTCGTGCTGATCCTGTATCTGTGTACCCTGCCATTATTGTGGATTGAAGGCGCGATCCGCATCCCCATCCTGACCTACCTGGGCCTGGTTACTTTTGGGCCGACGTTGCTGCAAATCCTGGGCCAACAAGCCCTGCACAAGGATTGGCCGCGCCGGCTCCTCTACCTGCCCTTCTTGCTCTTGCTGGGGACGGGTCTCTCGTGGCAAAACACGGGGGCGTTGATTCGGGCCGTCCTGCGCCGGCCGACCCAATTCCTCCGCACGCCCAAATTCAAGATCCTGGACAACGCGTCCCACTGGGAGATCAATCGCTACGCCCTGGGGATTGATTGGTCCAACGCCGGCGAGCTGTTGCTGATGGTCTATGCCGGCGTGACCATCCTCGTCGCCATCGCCCAGAACAACTTCGCCATGATCCCCTTCTTGTGCCCCTACCTCTTCGGCTTCGGCTACGTGGCGCTGTACGATGTCTGGCAGCGTTGGCGGTTGACGCGCCAGCGCGCCGCGGCCCGCCGGCTCATCTCATTGGCTTCCAAGTGACGCGCCGGCCGGATGGGCGTCGAATCGGGACGCGCACAAGGCGCTAGGCTACGGGTCGGGCGCGCCGGCCTCCGCTGCTGCTCTGCGCTCTCCGCGCCTCGGCGGTTGCTGCGCCGCGGCTACACGCGCGGCAAACGCGCCTGGGCGATGGCTTGCTTCTCTTCTTCGGCCAGCGTATATTCGGCTTCCCAGCGCCGCAGCGGCTTGGCGTAGACCCGCGTCGCCTGGCGCGCGGCCATGCTGCTGATGACCACCCCGTCGCCAAAGCCATCGGCCAGGGCCACGGCAAAGCTCTGCCGGCCGCCCACATCATCAAACGCGTCGAAACGGATCACCGCGGCGTGTTGCAAGGCCAGTTGCGTCAACTGCTGCAACTGCTCGACGCTGCCGGCCAACTGATCTACCTGCCGGCGCGTCGCCAACGCCTGCGTCAGATAGCTGTCCAACACCTGCTCCAGGTTGCGTCCCTCGACGCCCTGCATCAGGGCCAGATAGCGCCGGCGCAGCCGGCTGAAGCGCAGTTGCAGGGCGATCAGGCCGGCCAGGACGAGCAAGAACAGGCCGGCCAGGATCATCCAAAGCAGCGGCAGATTGGCTTGAATCCAGGCAAACATTGGCGCCCCCTCGTGTCATTCTCCGTCGCATTGTAGCTGATTCCGCGCCGGGCGGCAAAAAAGACTTCGGAAGTCTGCAAGACTTCCGAAGTCTGGGGGATCAGAACAGCGGCGGAGAGCTAAGCGACCGAGTAGCCGGCCTGCTTATCCTTCAACGCGGCCTGGGCCGCGGCGA
>CAIQJD010000384.1 GCA_903872005.1 uncultured bacterium
CCATCGGCGGCCAGGGCCAGGGCGGCGGTGACCGCGCCGGCCAGCGTCTCGGTCATCTTCTCCACGCCGGCGACGATGACGATGTCGGCCGCGCCGGATGCCACCGCCAGATAGCCGACGCGCAGCGCGCCGGCCCCGGAACCGCATGCCGCTTCAATCCGCAGCGCCTCGATGCCGCGCAGGCCGACGAAATCGGCCACCAGCGCGCCCAGATGCTCCTGGCCGGCCGTTTCGCCGGCCAGCATGTTGCCGATGTAGAGCGCGTCGGCCCGCTCGATGCCGGCGTCCCGCATGGCGGCCAGGACAGCCTGGCCGGCCAGATGGCGCACCGACAGGTCCCACTGCTCTTCGACTTTGGTTTGTCCGATGCCAATGATGCTTACGTCGCGCACAGGTAGCTCCTAGCGGTCAGCGATCAGCTTTCAGCGGTCCGCCATCGGGCTTCGACTTCAGAGTCCAGAGTCATAATACAGAATTCAGAGTTCGGCTTTTGCCCTGCGATCCTGCTGACCGCTGATCGCTGATAGCTCTCTAATGCATAGTCAACTTCTTGCGGTAACGCACGTAGGTCCCGTAGTCAATGACTTTGCGGCGCTTGATGTAGTCGCGCGTGGCGGCGGCCAGCCGGCGGCGCGCTTCGATATGCTCGGTGATACGCAGGCAGAAGGCGTCGCTGCCGGCGCCCGACCCGAAGGAGGTTGCCAGGATGCGCTGGCCGGGCTGGGCGATGTCCAGCACGGCGGTCAGGCCAAGCAGCATGGCTGCCGCGTATGTATTGCCAATCTCGCCCACCAGGATGCCCGGTTTGAGCTGCTCTGGCCGGAAGCCCAGGTCCGCGCCGGCCTTCTGCGGGAACTTGCTGTTGGGCTGATGGAAGATCGCATAGGCGAAGTCTTGCGGCGTCAGCCCCATCTGTTCCATCAGGTCGCCGGCCGCAGCCAGGGAGTGCGCGAAGTAGGCCGGCTCGCCGGTGAAGCGGCTGGCGTGCTGCGGATAGTGCTGATACGGCCGGCGGAAGAAGTCGGGCGTGTCGGTCACATAGCTGAGCGAGCCTTCAATGACGGCAACGGCTTCGGCGGCCGGCCCGACGATATAGGCCGCCGCGCCGGCGCCGGCGGTATACTCCAGCGCGTCGCCCGGCCGGCTCTGGGCCGTGTCGGCCCCAATCGCCAGGACGTACGGAGCCATGCCCGATCCGACGAAGCCGATGCCGGCCTGCAGCGTCTCGGTGCCGGCCTTGCAGGCGAATTCCCAATCGCCGGCCTGCGTGTAGGGCGTGGCCCCAATCGCCTGGGCAATAATCGTCGAAGTCGGCTTGACGGCGTAGGGATGCGATTCGCTCCCCACCCAGACCGCGCCGATCTGCTGCGGGTCAATGCCGGCGCGGGCCAGCGCGTTGCGCGCCGCTTCCAGCGCCATCGTCGCCGTATCTTCATCCAGGCCCGGCACGGCCTTCTCGACGATGGGCAAGACGTCCTCGCCCTCTTTCCAAATGCGGGCTACCTCGGTCGCCGGCAGGCGAAACCGCGGCACATACGCCCCATATCCAATGATGCCAACGTCCTGGTTCGGTCGCATGAAAGACCCTCAATCGCGATAATGCCGGCTCAGCCGGCGCGCAACTCGGCCAGAATCTCGGCGGCCCGGTCGGGGCGCACAGCCCGTTCGGCCGCCATGCGCGCCGCGACCCGCTCGACCTCGTCGCCGGCCGCGCCGGCGGCCAGCGCCACCTGCCGGGCGTGCAGCGTCATGTGTCCCTTCTGGATGCCTTCGGTCGCCAGGGCGCGCAGCGCAGCCAGATTTTGCGCCAGGCCGACGGAGACGACCACTTCGGCCAGTTCGCGCGCCGACTGGATGCCCAGCACCTTGAGCGCCACGCGCGCCGCCGGGTGTACCCGCGTCGCCCCGCCGACGATGCCCAGAGCGAGCGGCAGTTCCAGTGTGCCGACCAGATCGCCGGCCGCATCCTTGGCCCACGTGCTCAGCGCCGTATAGCGCCCGCCCCGCGCCGCATAGGCGTGCGCGCCGGCTTCGATGGCCCGCCAGTCGTTGCCCGTGGCGACGACGACGGCGTCAATGCCGTTCATGATGCCCTTGTTGTGCGTCGCCGCCCGATAGGGGTCCACCGCGGCCAGAGCATAGGCTTCGACGATGCGCTCGACGACCATTGCGCCGCTGAAGCCGGCGAAGG
>CAIQJD010000385.1 GCA_903872005.1 uncultured bacterium
GAAGACGGGCGCAGCGCCGGCCGGCGCTGCGCCCGTCTTCTATGCGTGGCTCAGGGGAGCGTGATCTCCTGGGGTGCGGCGGCTTCTGGCGCAGCGCCCTTGCCCTGGCCGAAGCGCGCCATCATCTCTTCGCGCGCCCGTTCGGCTGCCTGCCGGCCTTCGGAAATCGCCTCATCGAAAGCCTGCTTGATGGCCTTCTTGGCGTCTTCGGGCCGAATCTCGCCGACCCGATCCTTCAACTCGATACCTTTTTCTCGAATCATGCTGACGGTCTCTTCGCCCGACTGCGGCGCGAAGAGGAGCGCGACGGCCGCCCCGACCAGGCCGCCCAGCAAGAAGCCGGCGAGGAAATCTCCGAACCCAGAATCGCGTGACATGCTGCAATCTCCTTTCTTGACGACGGAACTACTCTTGACGATAGAACGACCCCACAGCGCCGCTAAGGTTGCGTAGGCGTATGCGAATCAGTAGCCGGCGCGGGCGCTGGCTCGGCCGCCGGCGGCGTCGCCTTGGGCCAGCCGGTCAGCACCTGCGCGACGCGCCGCGCTCCCGAGAAGAAACTTGCCGCCTCCACGAAGGGTGACACGATGTGTTGCGTGACGAAGCTCGTCGTGCCGCGCACCGTGCTGACCGTCTCATTGGTCGAATCGAGGATTGGCTTGATCTCCTCGCGCAGCATCTTCATCAGTCGCTGCAACTGGATGATCAAGAAGCAGAGGAGGCCCCCGACGATGATGGATTCGACCGCCAGGATGATGATGGCGACATCGCGTACATCACGCATGAACTCACCTCTTGATACCCTCTGGATGCTGAAAGACTCTGCCTATCAACTCGTGGTGATTGTATCACAATCGCCACGAGTTGACAAGCATACCCGCGCCGGCCCCAGGGTGATGCCAAAGTCCGACGGGCCAACCACGAATCGGAACACGAATAACCGAATGGGCCTCGCCTCGGGCCGCCATTCGGTTATTCGTGCGCTATTCGTGGATGGCTGGGCCACGCGGCGCGACTTTGACACACCCCCAGAAAGAGGCCGTTTGACTTTCCTGGCAACCCCAATATAATAGGAGTTAACTCAGTAGCCTACATTGTGGCAATCATGCAACCCATTTCCTAGCCGGCCGGACCCATACCACATACGGCCGGCGCGAACTTGAAAACTCCCATTAGGATCCCAGGAGGTGGAGCCACTGACCAGAGTTGTTCAGAGCAGCGCATCGGCACGGACAGGATTCTGTGACGCGCAATTTGGCGCGTCCCGCCACACATCCTTAGGAGGCAAACGGATGTCTCGATCACGCACGCTCTTCAGTGTGTTGGTTCTCATCAGCCTGCTGACCAGTCTCTTGGCTGTCGCGCCTGTCAGCGCCCAGCCCCCCGCCCCGGATGATCAGATTACCCGGCAGACGGGCAACGACATCGTCAGGACCAGCAAGCCGGCCAAGGCGATTGATCAGCCCAACTGGCTCGACATGCAGCGCATCCGCGCCCGCCAGGCCGCGCTGGCCGCCGGCGATACCGCGCTGGCCGAGCAGCTCGCGCTCACCAGCGACGACCGCATCCTGGTCATCCTGGTCGAGTTCGCCGGCACCGACACCTTCACCTGGAACGTCGGCGACCACTGGGATCCCCTGGGTCGGGCCGATACCGCCGATGAAGTCCTCAACCCGGACGGGACTACGGCCATCGGCGACTGCTCCAACATCATCACCGAACCGCGCACCTTCACCTACAGCGGCGCGCTGCACAACCAGATCCCGCGCCCCCTCTCGGCGGATGACCGCTCCGGCGACGCGATCTGGACCGAAGATTTCAGCAGCAGTTGGTTCAATGCCTTCATGTTCGGCAATGGCATCGTCTTCAACTACACCCGCGTGGACGGCTCTGTGGTGCATGAAGACTTCACCGGCCAGTCAGTCAAGCAGTACTTCCAGGACATGTCCAACAACACCTACGACATTGAAGGCGACGTAGTTGGCTGGCTGCAACTGCCGCACTCGATGTGGTGGTACGGCGCGGACATCTGCCCCGGCGCCCGCTCCTACACGGCTAACCGGCCGGCCTACGCCGGCGGCATTCCCAATGCCGGCAACAACCGCACCCTGATCAAGGATGCCCTGGATGGCGTCAACGCCATCAGCAACACCATCCCCGGCTTCGACTGGGCCAACTATGACCTCGATGGCGACGGCGTGATTGATCGCCTCTGGGTCGTCCACTCCGGCTACGGCGAAGAAGACAGCACCACGCTGTTGAATCGCACCGACTACGGCGAAGCCTCGCTCTGGTCGCATTCCTCGGCCATCACGCCGCCCTACCCGGTCTCCCCGGATATCTCGGCCGGCCCGTACATCATGATGCCCGAGAACGGCGGCATCGGCGTCTTCGCCCACGAATACGCCCACAACCTGGGCGCGATGGACCTGTACGCGTATGGCTATGGCGAGACCTCGACCGGCTTCTGGGCGCTGCAGGCCGACGACTGGACCGGCTATCCCATCGGCTACGAGCCGCCGGCCGTAGACCCCATGCACCTGGACTACTGGGGCTGGCTCAACCCGCTGGTGATCAGCAACCCCAATCAGGCGTACACCTTCAACCTGGCGCAGACCAGCAACTTCCCGGCCGGCCAGGCCAATACCTATCGCGGCGCCAAGATCGTCCTGCCCGACGGGGCCGCGCCCCTGCCCGTGCAGCCGCAAGGCCAGTATCAGTGGTGGGGCGGCAAGCAGGATGAAGCCAACGCCATGATGACCACCAAGGATCCCATCGCCATCCCGGCCGGCGGCGCTACCCTCACCTTCGACACGGCCTATGGCATCGAGACGGAATGGGACTTCCTATGGATTCAGGCGTCCGAAGATGGCGGCGCGAACTGGACGACCCTGACCAACGCCAATACCGTCTGCGAACACGATCCGGGCTGGATCGGCGGCCTATATGGTTTCCCGGAAGACATGTGCGCGGCCGGCATCGGCGGCCTCACCGACTATAGCGCCAGCTTCCCCGATTGGGACACGGAGACCTTCGATCTGGCCGCCTTCGCCGGCAAGAGCATCATGCTGCGCTGGTGGTACATGACCGACTGGGGCACCACCTACGAAGGTCCCTTCGTGGATAACGTGGCCGTCTCCCAGGGCGCGAACGTCATCTTCTCCGCCACGGCGGATGAAGGCGATGCCAAGTGGGTCTATGCCGAGCCGTGGGAGCGCAACACCGGCAATCAGACCTTCAAGCACAACCTCTACCTGCAGTGGCGCAACGTCAGCGACACCGGCGGCTACGACTCTGCCCTGGCCGACGCGCGCTGGCGCTTCGGGCCGGCCAACACCGGTATGCTCGTCTGGTACGAGAACCAGTTCTACAGCGACAACGAAGTCTTCAACTACCTGACCGATTACCCCGGCTACGGCGCGAAGGGCCGCATGTTGGTCATTGACTCGCACCCGAACCCGTATCGCGACCCGGCTCTGGTGGCGCAAGGCTACAACAACGAAGCCGGCAACGTCATTGACCGCTCGCTGATGCGCGACGCCACCTTCAGCCTGTGGCCCAGCATCCCCTTCCAGATGAAGCCGCCCTACGTAACCGAAACGACCAACTTCCCCGGCCGCAACGCCGTGCCCGACTTCCACGACTCCATGGGCTACTACCCGGGCGCTGAGTACGTCAGTCGCGGCCCGGGCTATAACCCGCCGTCGTACAAGTGGGTCACGAAGCAGTGGGACGCCAGCACGGTGGTGCCGGCTGCGTCGTTCTACGGCATCCGCGCCCCCGGCTACATGGCGAATGACGAGCTGCGCTACGACTGCGCGCCGTATCCTGGCGGCCGCCTCGGCTGCTACTGGTACGGCGCCGGCACGGGCCTCGGCTATAATGGCGCGACCGGCAACCCCGGCGACTACATGGCGCAGTACGGCTGGCACGTTCAGATCCTCAGCCAGACCAACGCCGGCGCGACGGTCAAGGTCTGGAACAGCATGATCGAGCTGAACGCCGCCGCGGTCGTAAACCGCCCCAGCGTCCAGACCAATCAGAACCTGCGCTATCGCTTCAACCTGAACCAGAACCTCGGCGCGGCTGTGCCGCTCTTCGCCTGCGCGCCGCTGGATACGACCAAGGTGGAGTTCGTGGCCGGCTCGGCCACCGATGGCGCCATCCCGCTCTCCAGCGCCTGCCCGGCCGCCGCGGCCGCCCTGGATGCCGGCGCATCGCTGGAAAGCATTCAATCCACCGGCAACGAACCGGTGCTCGCCATCGGCTGGTTCCGGCCGCTCATGGTGAAGCAAGCCGGCTCCTTCGACTTCCAGGTCAAGGTCACGGCGACTTCCGGCTCCCTGGCCCAGGCCATCCGGATCTTCCAGGTCGGCGGCGTCTGGCGCAAGGCGTACAACGCGCCGGCCGTCACCGTCAACCCGGCCTACTAGACCGCAACCTGCGCTGGCGTAGTCCGCGTGGACTACGCCAGCCCGACGTAGGACCATACAAAAGCCGCCTGAGCGAGATCGCTCAGGCGGCTTTTCTGTATATGTTGCGGATGGGGAACGTAATCTGGCGCCTTGTGCGCGTTCTGGACGCGCACAAGGCGCTAGACTACGCGGTTCGCCGGCGCGCGTCTAGCGGGCGCGCCAGAGCGCCATCAACGCCGCATGGTCGGCCACGACCAGATCCGGCTGCGGCGTCCCGCTGGCCGCCTGCTCGGCCGAGGTGCTGCCGGTGAGGATCAGCACCCCGAAGACGCCGGCATTCTTGCCGCCGGCGATGTCCGTGTCCAGGCGATCTCCCAGCACTGCGCCGGCGTCGGCCGGCATACCCAGGCGCGCCAGCGCCAGCTCCAGGATGATGCGCTGCGGCTTGCCGATGAGGATGGGCTGGACGCCGCTGGCCGTCGTCAGGGCTGCCAGGATCGCGCCGTTGCCCGGCACGAAGCGGCCGCCCTCGACCGGCAGGGTCGGGTCCGCGTTGGTGCCGATGAAGACCGCGCCGGCGCGGATGGCGGCGTGGGCGCGCACCAAATCCGCATACGTCATTTGCGGGTTATAGCCGACCACGCAATACTGTGCCTGATCCGGGTCGTCCACGACCTGAAAGCCGGCCTCCTGCAGCGCAGCCCGCAAACCGTCGCCGCCAATCATGGCGATGCGCGAGCCGGGCGCGGCCTGCCGGCGCAGGTATTCGGCCGTCGCCAGGGCCGAGGTATAGACTTCGGCCAGCTCGGTGTAGACGCCCATCTTGCAGAGCCGGCGCACATACTGCTCTGGCGTGCGGCTCGAATTGTTGGTTACGAACAAGAAGGGCGTGCCGGTCTCGCGCAGCAGGGCGATGAAGGCATCGGCGTTCTCGACCAAATCATCGCCGCGATAGATGACGCCGTCCAGATCAATCAACCAGCCGCGCGTGCGGCGCAGGGCGGCCAGGGCCGCTTCGTCAATCCCAGGCATGCTTCGCTCCATAGCACATAGATGAGTTATCCTGCCGGGCCATCCATCGGGCGGCCGGCGGAAGGATGCGCCAGCAGGTCGGCCGGCGTATCCACATCCCACAGAATGGCCGGATCGGCGACCGGCGCTTCATGCGCCGGGAAGAGGCCGGCGCGTACCAGAGCGCGGCCGCCCTGGTCACCTTGCACCGCGCGCAGCGCCTCGAACGTGCGCCGGTCGAAGAGCAGCGGGTTGCCGCGCCGGCCCTGATAGGTGGGGATCACGATGGCCGCGTCGGCGGCGCGATGGGCCGCGCCCAGGGCGCGCAGGGTGGCCGGCTGAATCCAGGGTTGGTCCGCCAACAAGAAGATGGCCGCTTCGGCTTCGGCCGGCAGGCGCTCCAGGCCAGCGCGCAGCGAGGCGCTCAATCCCTCGGCCCAGCGCGGATTCTCCACGATCTCGACCGGCTGGTCGGCCA
>CAIQJD010000386.1 GCA_903872005.1 uncultured bacterium
CGCGGCCGGCGAGCGCACGCGTCTCCACGCCCTTGTCCAGCGCCATACGCCCATTGACGAAGACGTACTCCATGCCTTCGGCGTAGACGTGCGGCTTAAGATAGGTGGCGCGGGTCTTGAATTTGGCCTCGTCGAAGATGGCGACGTCGGCTTGCAGGCCGGCGCGCAACAGACCACGGTCATACAGGCCGAAGCGGACGGCCGGCATGGCGGTCATCTTGTGAATGGCCGTTTCCAGGCTCATGCAGCGCAGCTCGCGCACGTAGGTCTGCACGACGCGCGGCGTCCAGCCGTAGCAGTTGGGATGATTGGCGACCTTCACCAATGGGCCGCTGTCTTTGCTGGTGAACCCGTCGGCGGCGATGGAGAAGAGCGGATCGGTGATCCATTCGATGATGTCGCCTTCGGAGAAGAGGACGCCGTTGATCCAGACCTGATCCATGCCTTCGCCTTCGTCAGCCAGGAGGTCGTAAACAATCTGGAAGGGGTCTACGCCCAATTTGGCCCCGATCTCGCGGAAGGTCATGCCGATCCATTCGGGGTGTGAGCGGGTCGCGGTGACGGTCAGCTTGTCCCATTCGCGGTACCAGAAGAGGAACCAGTAACGGTCCGATTGGGCGATCATCTGTTCGCGCATCTTCGGATCGCGCAGGCGCGCCTGAATCTCCGGCACCGTGCCCTGCGAAGCCCAGGTAGGCAGGATGGTCGAGAGGAGGCCGGGGCCGACCGTGTAGGGGATCTGGTCGCATTGGATGTCTTGACCGCGCGAACGGGCCAGCTGCACCGCTTCCATACAGCGGTTCCAGGCGCGCGGCGACGAACCGAGCTTGGCGCTCAGGTGCGAGAGCTGCAAGGCGGCGCCGGCCTCCCGCGTCACGTCAATCGCCTCTTGAACCGCCTCTTCAAACTTGCGGTCGCGATTCCGCACGTGCCAGCAGGTCATCTTGTGGCGCGCGCCGGCGACGGCGCAGAGCCGGCGCAGCTCTTCGGGCTGCGCCACGCGGCCGGGCATGAATTCCAGGCCAAAGGAGAGGCCGATGGCGCCGGCGTCCAACGATTCGGCCAGCAGGCGCTCCATCTGGCGCATCTCGTCTTCGGTGGGTGCGCGGTCGGCCGAACCCATGACGGCGCGGCGCACGACGCCGTGGCCGGCCAGCAGGCCCAGGTTGATCGCCACACCTTCCTGGATGCGGTCGAGGAATTGGTCGCAGCTCGACCAACTGACGGATAGGTTGGGGCAAGTGGCGGTGATCATCTTGTCCATGACCGGCCGGCTGCTCTCGCTGATGGGCGCGAAGCCGAGGCCGCAATTGCCGACGATCTCCGTGGTTACGCCCTGGTAGATGCTGCTGGTGGCTTCGCGATTGACCAGGATGGTCTGGTCGCTGTGTGAGTGGCAGTCCACGAAACCAGGGCAGACAATCTTGCCGGCGGCGTCAATCTGGGTGCGCGCCGCGGCTTCGGCCAGGTTGCCAATGGCGGCGATCTTGTCTCCCTGGATGGCGACATCGCCGGGGAAAGCCGGGTTGCCGCTTCCATCCACGATGCTGCCGTTGCGAATCAGAATATCGAACATGCGAGCCTCCTGAAAGAGTAGACTTCGGAAGTCCGAAAGACTTCCGAAGTCTAGCGAGATGCTATCGCCCCAACACGCGGCCGGCCAGTGCGCCGGTCGGTTTGCCCTGGGCGAGGGCGCTTTGACCATTGATGAAAACGTAGTCCATCCCCTCGGCGTAGACATGGGGCTTGAGGAAGGTGGCGCGCGTGGTGAAGCGGGCCGGGTCGAAGACGACCACGTCGGCCATCGCGCCGGCGCGCAACAGCCCGCGGTCATACAGGCCGAAGCGCGCCGCCGGCATCGAGGTCATCTTCTGGACAGCCGTCTCCAGGCTCATGCAGCGCAGCTCGCGCACATAGGTCTGGATCACGCGCGGCGTCCAACCGAAGGAAGCCGGATGGAGCGCCTGGCGCGCCGTGGGGCCATCCACCTGGGCCGCCAGTCCGTCCGACGCGATGCAGAAGAGCGGGTCGGTCAGCCATTCGATGATGTCGCCTTCGGAGAAGAGGACGCCATTGACCCACACCTGCCCCATCGTGTCGCCCTCGTCGGCGAGGATGTCATAGACGATGTCGAAGGGGTCTTTGCCGGCGATCTCGCCGATCTCGCGCAGGGTCTTGCCGGCCCATTCGGGATGCACGCGATTGCGCGTCAGGGTCAGCCGGTCCCACTGCCGATAGTAGAACAGGAACCAGTAGCGATCCGATTCGGCCTTGAGTCGCTCGCGGGTCGCCGGATCACGCAGCCGCGCCTGAATCTCGGTCGTCGTCCCGCTGGTCGCCCAGTTGGGCAGGATGGTCGCCATGCTGCCGGGGCCGACGGTGTACGGGATCATGTCGCACTGGATGTCCTGGCCGCGCGAGCGGGCCAGACGGACGGCTTCCATGCAGCGATTCCAGGCGCGCGGCGAGGAACCCGGCTTGGCGCTCAGGTGCGAGAGTTGCAAGCCGGCGCCGGCGTCGCGCGTCACGTCAATCGCTTCCTGCACCGCTTCCTCGAACCTGCGGTCGCGGTTACGCACGTGCCAGCTCGTCATCTTGTGCCGGCTGCCGGCCACGGCGCACAGCCGGCGCAGCTCTTCCGGTTCCGAGACGCGACCGGGCATGAATTCCAGGCCGAAGGAGAGGCCAATGGCCCCACCGTCCAGCGATTCGGCCACGAGGCGTTCCATCTGAGCGATCTCGTCGGGGCGCGCCGGCCGCTCTGCACCGCCGCCCAGGACGGCGCGGCGCAGCGGAGCGTGACCCACCTGCAACCCCAGGTTGACGCCGGCGCCCTCGGCGACGCGCTGGACGAACCCGCCGAAGCTGCTCCAATCGGCGCATAGGCCGGCGCAGAAGGAGGCGACGGTGGCTTGCATCATGTCTCGGCTGCATGCCGCGATGGGCGCGAAGGTCAGGCCGCAGTTGCCGACGATCTCGGTCGTCACGCCCTGATAGAGGCTGCTGATCGCGGCGCGGTCGGCCAGAATGGTGAAGTCGGTGTGCGAGTGGATGTCCACGA
>CAIQJD010000387.1 GCA_903872005.1 uncultured bacterium
ATGTCTGAGGGTGACGCCCATGGCGCGCAGGATTTGCCACGAGCCTTTGATCACGTTAATGACTGACATGCACTCCCCCCTGAAGGGCTACCTTCCTCTCTTGCCGACCGCTGATGGCTGACTGCCGTTAGCTGCTCTATGCCGTCAGGGCCACCACCACGGCAGTGACGACCAGATTGACCAACGCCAGCGGGAAGAGGAATTTCCAGCCGAACTTCATCCACTTGTCGTAGCGCACGCGCGGCAGGCTGGAGCGAATCCAAATGAGCGTCCACAAGATCACGACCGTTTTCAATATGAACCAGAAAATCTGAATCAACGGGCTGATGGCTTCGAATGGCCCGTGCCAACCGCCCAGGAAGAAGGTCGTGATGATGGTCGCCATGACGATCATGTTGATGTATTCGGCCATGAAGAAGATGGCGAACTTGATGCCGCCGTATTCGGTGTTGTAGCCCGATACCAGCTCGTTCTCGGTTTCGGCCAGGTCAAAGGGCGAGCGGTTCGTCTCGGACATGCCGCAAATGAAGTAGATCAGGAAGGCAATCGGTTGCACCAGGATCAGCGGCAACCTGGACTGCCAGGCGACGATGTCGCTGACGCGCAGGGAGCCGGTGACCAGGACGATGCTGACCAGGGCCAGACCCATGGGCGCTTCATAGCTCAGCATTTGGGCCGTGGTGCGGAGTGAGCCGAGCAGGGAGAAGTTGTTGTTGGACGACCATCCGCCCAGGAAGAGGCCATACAGGCCCAGGCCGGCGACGGCCATGATGAACAGCACGCTCACGTTGGCGTCGCCCATGTACAGGGTGATGGTGCGGCCCCAGGCCGTGAAAGAGCTGCCCATGGGCACGACGGCGAACGTGATCACCGCGGCGGCCATGGCCAGGCCGGGACAGATCACGTAGATGATCTTGTCCACTTCGGTCGGGATGACCTCTTCTTTGAAGATGGCCTTGAAGGCGTCGGCTATCGGCTGGAGCAGGCCGGCGGGGCCGGCGCGGTTGGGGCCTTGCCGGTTGGCGAAGCGCCCGCAGATGCGTCGCTCGGCGTAGGTCATGTAGGCGAAGGCAACCAACAGCCCCACGATGACGATGAGACTCTTGATGAGTGGTATCAGCAGGCCGTCAATCCAATCCATGGCTTACCCCTCGCGATAGGCCGGCAGTTCGGCGGCAATGGCCGCATAGACTGCCCCGGCCGACTCAAACACCCACGCGCCCGACTGGCCCAGCCGGTCGCCCAGTTGCGCCGCAATCCACCAATCCGGCCGGCTTTCGCCCAGCGGGCGCAGCGCCGGCCGGGCCTTCCCCACGCGCCCGCACAGGTTAGTGTAGCTCCCTTCGGCTTCGGCGAAGGTGCAGGCTGGCAGGACCACATCGGCCCCGCCCGCCGGCAGATCGCTCTCCCAACTGGCCGCGACGACCAGGAAACCGACGCCCGCCAGGCTGGCCGGCGTCTGGCCCAGGACAAAGGCCGCCTGCAGGTCGCCGGCCGCCAGAGCGCCGACGGCCAGGCCGCCGGCTTCGGGGACGATGCCCATATCGCGCGCCCCGACGGTGTTGGCTTCGGCCGGGATGTAGGCCGGCTCTTCGCAGCCGGCCGCCAGGGCCAAGACTTCCAGCGCCCGGCGCAGCTCCAGGTTGGCGGCCGCCGCGCCGCCGTAGATGATCGTGCGCGATTTGGCGCCGGCCAGCAACGCCGCCGCCGCGTGCATCCGGTCGGCCGAGACGCCGGCCAATGCTTCCACCACGTCGTCCTTGTAGCCGGCCACACCCTGATACAATTCCTGCAGGCCGGGGACGCCATCGGCCAGACGCTTCTCCAGCGCCAGCCGCGCCAGCCCGCCGGCCACCACGGTCTCCAGGCCGGCTTTGGCCCCCAGCCAGACGCCGAAGCGCGCCAGATGGGTCTCTTGCGCGTTCAAGACGATGAACTTCGTGCAGCCCAGCAGCCCGCCATGTCGCGCCAGCAGCTCCAGCAGCGGCGCTTCGTCGGCCAGATCCATGCCCACGACGAGGACGACGCCGGCGCTATCCAGGACGCGGGTCGTCTTGAGCAGGCGCACCCCTTCGGGCGGCTGCCCCAACATGGCGATGTGCGGCGTCTGGAACACCTCGCGGCCCAGCCGGCCCAGCAGGTAATTGGCCTCGTTGCTGGCGCGAGCCGAGCCGATGCAGGCGCTGGCTTTGCCGCCGGCGCTCTCGCCGGCCTGGCGCAGCCCTTCGGCAGCGCGGCCCAGCGCGATGTCCCAGGTCGTCGGGACGAGCTGGCCCCCGGCGCGGATCATGGGGGTGGTGAGCCGGCCGGCCGGCGCGGCGAAGCGGTAGTCGAAACGCCCGCGGTCGCACAGCCATTCGTCATTCACGGCCGGCGTCTCGCGCGCCACAATCCGCTTGAGCTGATTGGCCTTCGTGTGCAGCGAGATCGTGCAGCCGACGGCGCAGCTCTGGCAGATCGAATCGGCCTTCTTCAGTTCCCAACTGCGCGCCGAGAAGCGGAAATGCCGGCTGGTCAGCGCCCCCACCGGGCAAAGATCGGTCACGTTGCCAGAGAAGGCCGAATCGAAGACGTCGCCGGGGAAGGTATCCACGCAGGTCTTGCGGCCGCGCTCGAACAGCCCCAGTTGCAGGTCGTCGGCCCACTCTTCCAGGAAGCGGATGCAGCGCCGGCACAGGACGCAGCGCTCCTGGTCCATGATCAGATGCTCGCTGAGGATCTTGGCCTTGCCCTTGTGGCGCTTGTCTTCGATGAAGCGGCTTTCGCCCGGCCCAAACTTGTAGACCTGGTCTTGCAGGTCGCACTCGCCGGCCTTATCGCACACCGGGCAATCCAGGGGGTGATTGGTCAGCAAGAATTCCAGCGTCGTCTTGCGCGCCTTGATGAGGGCCGGCGTATTGGTGCGCACGATCATATCCGGGCGCACCGGCGTGGTGCAGGCCGGCTGGGGAGCGCGCACCTTCTCGATCTCCACCAGACACATGCGGCACGCCCCAATGGCGGCCAGCTTGGCGTAGTCGCAGAAGGTCGGGATTTCGATGCCGGCCGCGCGCGCCGCCGCCAGGATGGTCGCGCCCGCCGGCGCTGAAACCAGCTTCCCATCAATGGTCAGGGTGATACTCGCATCCATTAGCTCACTGTCCTCGCCTGAATGTCCCCGCTTCGGCGGATGCCCTCCGCCCCATCGTTCGCCCCATCGGCCGGGCGGCATGTTCCGCCGCTATGCGTGGCCGGCCGGGCAGCGCCCCAGCCGGATATGTTCCATGTATTCGTCGCGGAACAGCTTGATGCTCGATTGCACCGGCCCCAGCGCCGCATCGCCCAGCGGGCAGAAGCTCTTGCCGGCGATATTCTCACAGATGTCCAACAACAACGGGATGTCCGCCTCGCGGCCCTTGCCGGCCTCGATGCGCCCCAGCACCTTGGTCATCCAGTCCGTTCCCTCGCGACAGGGGATGCACTTGCCGCACGACTCGTGGCGATAGAACTCGGCCAGCCGCTCGACCACCGAGACGATGCACGTCCCCTCGCCGATGACGATGACCGCGCCCGATCCCAACATCGAGCCGGCCTGGGCGATGGCCTCGTAGTCCAATGGGGTGTCTATCTTGTCGGCCGGCAACATCGGCGTCGAGGAGCCGCCAGGGATGATCGCCTTGATGCCCTTGCCGTTCAACGGGCCGCCGGCGTAGTCGTACACCAGCGTCCGCAACGGCGTCCCCAGGGGCAGCTCATAGACGCCCGGCTTGGCGACGTGCCCGCTGATGCAGAAGAGCTTGATGCCCGGGCTGCGCTCGGTGCCGAAGGACTTGTACCACTCTGCGCCACGCTCCAGGATGAAAGGCACATTGAAGAGGGTCTCGACGTTGTTGATGACTGTTGGGCTGGCGTAGAGGCCCCGCGTGGCCGGGAAGGGCGGCTTGAGCTTGGGGTGGCCGCGGTCGCCTTCCAGGGAGGTCAGGAGCGCCGTCTCTTCGCCGCAGACGTAGGCGCCGGCTCCTCGGTGCAGCGTCAGCTCCAGGTTGTAACCGCTGCCCAGAATGTTCTTGCCCAGATAGCCGGCGGCATAAGCCTCGTCAATGGCCTGCTCCAGGCGTTGCGCCGAAAGGACGTACTCGCCGCGGATGTAA
>CAIQJD010000388.1 GCA_903872005.1 uncultured bacterium
GCGAACGGCAAGAACTTAGTTTTGCCTTGACGGAGGTAGTGATGCTGGGCTATAACTTGCGAGCATGGCTGTTGTAAGATGTGCACTCATGCTTGACTGGATTCTGACGGTACCCAAGACCATCGACTGGTCCAGCTACATGGAAGAGGTCGAACAGTGCTCAACCTACTCGGTAGTCATGAACTACCGGTCAGCTTTCATCCCGAAAGACATGAAGCCCGGAGACAGGTGCTTTGTGTGCTGGGACGGCAAAGTCAGAGGCTGGATGGCTATTATCAATACCGTCGAGAAGTCGGCTCCTTGGAAGTGCTCGACGACTGGAAAGACCTGGGGGCCTGGCAAGTACATTCAGCGTTCCGGACCCTGGCATCCGGTAAAGGGTCCGGACATGGTTGGATTCAGAGGGATTCGGAAGTATACTGCCTAGCGATGTTGCCGGTGAGGCCGATGATGTATTTCATAGATTGATACTCAAGTATAAATCTCCCGGTGCAATTGATACTTTATGGGCTAAAAGTATCAATCTTCACTGCTTCAGCGCATGATGTCCAGTGTTTCCTTGGCCACAAAGACGCGCCGATAACGCTCTGTGCCGAAAGGTTCGACAATTTCTTCCTCAACGAGTCTTTCTATGGCAAGGTTGGCTGTACAAGACCTCACAGGTCTTCGAGACCTGTGAGGTCTTCCGGCAGATGAGGTCTTCAGCGACTCCATCTTTCCCACACGAATTCGTGCCCGATGGCGCGGAAAACCCCCCAATCCTGCCACGCCGGCGGGACGCCGCGCAGCGTCGCCGCCACGCCGGGCAGCTCGGCCGGCGCGACGGCCCGGAAGTCCACAATCTGCTCGCCGGCGTCCTGCGGGTCCGGTCGGGCGTCGCTCACATCCATGATGAAGAAGTACGAGATGAAGCGCAGCGCCTCGCCGGCGCGTTCCAGACGATAGCGCAGCACGCCGGGACAGCCGACGACCTCGGCGACGAAGCCGGTCTCTTCCAAACACTCGCGGGCCGCCGCGTCCAGGGCCGGCTCGTCCCTGTGAATGCCGCCGCTCAACAGGCGATAGGCCGCCGGCGGATAGACGCGCTTGCGGTGCAGCCAGAGCCGGCCATCCGGCCGGCGCAGGAGCAGGACGACCTCGCCGCGCCGATTCTTCTTACGCAGACCCTCGCGGAGTTCCTCGAAGAAGCCGCGACCGGGGCCATCCATGTTGACGGTCAGATCGCGCTGGATCAGAGCCGGGAAGCGGCCGGCCAGCGCCATCAGGTCACGCGTTTCAATATCAGCGTAGGCATTCTCAGGGAGATGTTGGCTCATGGCGCGTCATTCCGTTGGCTGCGACCGGCGCTTGCGGAGCCACAGCACGCCGCCGGGGAGGCTGGTGACATAGACGATCAACTGCATCAGCAGCGAGAAGGTCACGGCCAGCTCGCTGGTGGTGGTCTTGCCCAGGGTGGCGTAGAAGAGGTCGAAGGCGCCCTGGTTGACGCCCAGCCCTCCGATGGACGGGAGCAGCAGCGGCGCGAAGGCGATCAGCGGGTTGAAGATGAAGATGTAGATCAGCGGGATGCCGGCGCCGACCGCCGAGGCCAGCAGCCAGTTGACGAGGTTGGTGATGATCAGGACGCCCAGGGAGATCAGGAAGGTTTGGGCCAGCGCGCCCAGATTGTCGCGATAGGCTTGCAGGGCGTCGGAGAGTTTGCGATAGATGGGCGCGGCCGGCGCGAAGAGACGCACGCGAAAGAGCCGCTCGAAGAGGCCGCGCAGCCGCCGGCTGAGGACGCTGGCGAAGAGGGCGATGAAGGCCAGGAAGGCCGCGCCGGCGGCCAGGGCCAGGACGCGCAGATCGCTCCGCCCCATCCCGAACGCGGCGTAGGCGGTCAGGGCCGCGCCGGCGGTGATGAAAGCCAACAGGCCGACCAGCTTGTCCACCAGGACGGAGACGGCGGCTTCGGCTGTGCGCTCGGTGTAGCGCGCCAGGTCGTAGCCGCGCACCACGTCGCCGGCGATGATGGGCAGCAGGAAATTGCCGAAGAAGAGGCCAACGAAGGTGAAGCCGAGCAGGCGCGGCAGGGGCAGGTCAATCTGCAGAGCGCGCAAGAGCAGCTTCCACTTGTAACAGCCGGCGCTGATGGCGAGGACGTAGAGCGCCAGGGCGATCAGGATATAGAGCGCGTTGGCGCGCAGCAGGGCGCGGCCCACCAGGGCCAGATCCACTTTGACGAAGAGGAGATAGGCGATCAGCCCCAGGCTGATGACGACCTTGAGCAGGGTGAGGAGGCGGTCTTTCATGGGGCGCCCCGCTCTGAAGGAGCGCCGGCCGGCGCATCGGCGGCCGGCAAATCCACCTTCTTGGTCGTCCAGGCCATGTCCCAGACCACGTGACGCTCGCGGCGGATGTAGTAGTCATACGCGCCCAGAAGGCGCGAGAAGCCTTCCACGCTCGCCAGGGCCGCCAGGGTATAGATCAGGCGCAGCGCGCCCCACACTTCGCCCAGGGCGATGCGTAGCACCTTGCCGGAGTCGAGGCTGCTGACCTTGTAACCATACTTCTTCTTGAGATAGAGGTGGCCGGCATAATTGCGCCGGCGCTGGCGCACGAAATCGGCCACCGTCTCCGGCCCCATGTTGTACACCACCGCATCGGCCGCATAGCGCACTTGCAGGCCGCGCTTGATGACCAGCGCCTCGACGAAGGCTTCGTCCATGGCGACATCGGGGGGCAGCCGGTCGAAAACTTTGCGGAAAGCGATCATCTCGCCCAGGCGCGGAATTTCCAGGCAGAGCTGGTGTTCCATTTTCAGGCGCAGGTGCGACAGGTAGCCGACGATATGGTCAGGGGTGTTGACGGGCACTTTCTGCGCGCCGGTCATACCCACGCCGGGGTCGGCGAACATCCGCACCATGGCTTCGACGCTGTCCAGATGCGGCACGGTATCGCCGCTTTCCAGGACGCAGATGGATTCGTGCGCCGCCTGCAAGAAGAGATTGATGGCCGAGGTCTTGCCCTCGCGTCCCGGCTGCACGATCAACTGAATGCGCGGGCAGCGCGCCTGCCATTCCTGCACGATCTCCACGGTGCGGTCTTTGCAGCCGCTGGCGACGACGATGATCTCGCTGATTTCGACCATGAAGAGGCGCTGGTTGACCATCGCATCCAGCAGTTTGCCGATATTCGCTTCTTCGTTATAGGCAGTGATCCCTACACTACAACGGATCTTGGCCTCGGTTGTGCAAGCATCCACGCGACTCGTCCTTTATACACTGGCGGAGTGATGAGCGGGTGCGTTTCACATTTTAGGAGACGGACAGCGGGGCCAGGTAGTCTAGCCCCTTGCGGGCGTCTTGGCGCTCGGTTAGACGCGCACAAGGCGTTAGACTACATCCCATCGCCCGAAACTTGAAACACACCCGTTATGAGCCGGCCGGCATGACCGTGCGCCAGGCCACGCGCAGCGTACGCGGCAGGCTGAGCCAGGTCTCTTTCCGCCGCAGCGTGCGCCAGATGCGCCTGGGGCGCAGGTAGAAGCGCCGGTAGGCTTCCTTCCACTTGCGTTCCACCAACGCGGCCGGCAGATCGGGCATTTCCAGGCGCGCCTTGCCCTCAAAGAAGACGAAGTCGTCCCACGTATCGGCCAGGACGCGCCCCTGGGCTTTGACCGTGTCGTACATCTCGGTGCCCGGAAAGGGCGTGGCAATGGAGAAGTTCGCCACCAGCGGGTCCAGCTCGCAAGCAAACCTGATCGTGTCATCCATCGTCTGTTCGGTCTCGCCGGGCATCCCGACAATGAAGAAGCCGATGGTCTCCATGCCGACGCGCTTGGCCGCGGTGAAGGCGGCGCGAATCTGGTCGAGGGTGAGATGCTTGTGAATGATGCTATCCAGGATTTGCTGGTTGCCGCTTTCCACACCGAAGGCCGTGCGGACGCAGCCGGCGCGGCGCATCCGCCCCAGCAGCTCTTCATCGGCCAGGTTGGCGCGGATGCCGTTAATCATGATCCAGGGCACATGGTGCAGCTTGCGCTCGATCAGCAGGTCGCAAATGTCCAGGACGCGCTGGCGATTGATGTTGAAAGAATCGTCCAGGACGCCGATTTCGGCCGCGCCCTGTTGGCGCACCAACCATTCCCATTCGTCTACCACGTCGGCCGGCGCGCGCATGCGCCAACGCCGCTCCATGATCTGCGAGCAGTAGGAGCAACGATAAGGGCAGCCGCGCGACGTCATGATCGGGAAGCTGCCGCCGGCGACGTGATCCATCAACGGCTGCAAGTTGGTGTAGCGCTCCATCTTGAAGAGGTGATAGGCCGGCCGGGGCAGGCGATCCAGGTCGAGGGCCGGCCGGTCGAAGTTGTCCTTGATCTGGCCGTCCTGGCGATAGGAGAGGCCGGCCACGCCGGCCCACGGCGCGCCGGCGGCGACCCGCTCGGACAGCTCGCGCCAGGTATCTTCCCCTTCGCCGCGGACAACGCCATCAATCTCCGGGCGCTCCAGCGATTCGTGGGGCAAGATCGTGGGGTGCGGCCCGCCCAGAATGATGGGCGTTTGGGGCGCGACGGCTTTGATAGCCTGGGCCTCGCGCCAGGCTGACATGACCTGGGTGGTATTGGCGGTGATGCCGATGAGGGCCGGCCCGAACTGGCGCACGGCCTCGGCTACGGGCAGCTCTTCGACGTCGCCGTCATGGATGCGCGTCTCATCGCCGCGCCGCTCCGAGACGGCGGCCAGGTAGGCCAGTCCCAACGAGGGCGAGGTGCGGGTATCTATCGGCAGGTTCGATTTCGGATTGACGAGCAAGACGCGCATGGGCGGCCGGCTCCCGCATGATAAATTTCGCCCGGCCAACGCTCAGCCGGGCGCGCCGTCATTATAACAGATTCGCGGCGTGTGACAAGCAGGGCCGGCCGCGCCGGCGTGCGGCGCCATGACCGAAGGTGGACCCGAATACGCGTCGGTGAAGTAATGGACTAGCCGACTCTTGACGGCTACAAGCAGTGAGCATACAATAGGTGTCGTGCGTGCATGCGCAACATTTGGGTGCTCCGTATTTCCGAGAGATTCCTGGCCGGTTTCCTATCTCAGTGAGAATGTGCAACAAGGAGAAGAGCATGTCCAGTAAGCAAAGCCTTTCGCAAACCGCGCGCCGCGCCTGGCGCATCGTCGGCCTGGTCCTCGCGGCGGCATTGGTTTTGGCGACTTTGCCGGCCCTTTCCCTGCCCCGGCCGGCCTTCGGCGCCGGCGGGCCGCCGGGCGCGCCGACGGCCGCCGTGGAGCAGAACCGCCAGGATATCGGCGCCAGCGCGGCCGGCTGGCCTGCACTCAAGAAGCTCACCGACGACGGCGGCGCAGCCGGCGACCTCTTCGGCTGGTCGGTCTCGATCAATGGCGACATCATCGTGGTCGGCGCGCGTGAGGATGACTCTGGAAAAGGCGCGGCCTACGTCTTCGGCCGAGACCAGGGTGGGACGGACAACTGGGGCCTGGTCAAGAAGCTCACCGCCAGCGACGCCGCGCCCCTCGACTACTTTGGCGCGGAAGTCTCGGCCGATGGCGATACCATTGTGGTCGGCGCGTACCGGAAGGAGTATGGGACCGGCGCGGCCTACGTCTTCTACCGCAACCAGGGCGGGCCGGACAGCTGGGGCCAGGTCAAGAAGCTCACCACCAGCACGCCTATAGACTGGTGCGATTTCGGCATGTCGGTCTCGATCAGTGGCAATACCATCGTGGTCGGCGCGTCGGGCGAGGAGGCGGAAATAGGCGCGGCCTACGTCTTTTACCGGGACCAGGGTGGGACGGACCACTGGGGCCAGGTCGCCAGGCTCATCGCCGCCGACCGCGCAGAGTACGAACAATTCGGCGGTTCGGTCGCGGTGTATGGCGATACCGTCGTGGTCGGCTCGATGAGAAACGACTCCAGTAAGGGCGCGGCCTATGTCTTTTACCGGGACCAGGGCGGGGCGGACAACTGGGGCCAATTCAAGAAGCTCACCGCCGGCGACGCCGCTTACGGCGACGGGTTTGGCCGTTCAGTCTCGATCAACGACACGACCATCGCGGTCGGCGCGCATTGGAAGGATACTTATACCGGCGCGGCCTACGTCTTTTACCGGGACCAGGGCGGGACGGACAACTGGGGTCAGGTCGCCAAGCTCACCGCCGCCAACGGCGCGGCCGGCGACTTCTTCGGCATTGCGATCTCGGTGGATGGCGATACCGTCGTGGTCGGCGTCAGTGGGAGAGATTATTGGACCGGCGCGGCCTGCGTTTTCAGTCGGAATCAGGGCGGGGCGAACCAGTGGGGCCAGGTCACAAGACTCAAGGCCGGCGACGCCGCAGAGGACGACGCTTTCGGCTCTGGGGTCTCGGTCCATGGCGATACCATCGTGGCCGGCGCGTATGGGGATAAGTCTGAACAGGGAGCGGCCTATGTCTATGTGTTCCCTTACGCGTTGCGCGTCAATGCCGCCGGCCCGAAATACGTGGACAAAGGCGGCAACCTGTGGGTCGCCGACCGCGCCTGGCGCGAAGGCGCGACCACGTGGGGCTATGTCGGCGGCATCGCCCGCATCGTCTCTGCCTCCATCGCCAACACGCTGGACGACAAGCTCTATCAGTCCGAGCGCCTCTTCACCGGCGCAGCCCGGCCGGGCTACAAGTTCGTCGTGCCCAATGGCCACTACATGCTCACCTTCAAGTACGCCGAGACCTACTACTGGAACGCCCCTGGCCGGCGCGTCTTCACCGTCATGGCCGAGAACAAGATCTGTTTCGCCAACTACGATCCATTGGCGGCGGCCGGCGGCGTGCGCTACCGGGCCGCGCCAGATAAAGTCTGCTATGTCAATGTGAACGATGGGATCCTCGATCTCAGCTTCATCTCGGTGGCCGGCCAGGCCAAGGCCGACGCCATCTATATCCAGCAGATCTACCAGTAAGCGACGCGGGGGCGCGGCCATCCTGGCGCGCCCCCTTATCGAATACGACTAAGGAGCAACGTATGCCTGGCCAACAAGATTCCTCTCAGAGTGCGCGCTGCGCATGGCGCATCATCGGCCTGGTCCTCGCGGCGGCGCTGGTCTTGGCGACTTTGCCGGCCCTCTCCCTGCCCCGGCCGGCCCTCGGCGCCGGCCGGCTGCCGGGCGCGGCGGACGCGATCCTGGGGCAGAACCGCCAGGATGTCGGCGCCAGCGCGGCCCTCTGGCCCCAACTCAAGAAGCTCACCGCCGGCGACGGCGTGGGCGGCGACCGCTTCGGCTGGTCCGTCGCGGCCGATGGCGATATCATCGTGGTCGGCGCGTATTGGGATGATATTGGAAACGGCGCGGCCTACGTCTTCGGCCGCAACCAGGGCGGGGCGGACAACTGGGGCCTGATCGCC
>CAIQJD010000389.1 GCA_903872005.1 uncultured bacterium
AGGCCGGGTTCGCGATGGTGGAGGGGGCGCATGGCGTTGAAGAGGTGGGTGACGCTGTGGAAGCCGGCGTCGAAGGCAGCGCGGGCCTGAGTGTAGGTGGCGTCGGAGTGGCCGATGCTGAGGGCGACGCCGGCGGCGCGCAGGCTGGCAGCCAGGGTGGTCGCGCCGGGGAGTTCGGGGGCCAGGGTGACGAGGCGGATGGCGGCGAGGGGTTGCCAGGGGCGCAGGTCGGCGCCGGCCGGCGCGAGGATGTGGGTTTGGGGGTGCGCGCCGGGGCGGGCCGGGCTGATGTAGGGGCCTTCGAGGTGAAAGCCGAGGACGGCGGCGCCGGCGCTCTGGGCCGGCCAGGCGGCGCGCAGGACGGCGGCGTGGCGGGCCAGGGGCGCGGTGATGAGGGTGGGGAGGAAGCCGGCGACGCCGCTGGCGGGGAGTTGGGCGGCGACGGCGGGGATGCCGGCCGGGTCGGCGGTGAAGTCGTGGCCGAAGCCGCCGTTGATCTGGAGGTCTATGAAGCCGGGCGCGGCGATGAGGCCGGCGGCGTCGAGGCGCGGGACGTCGGCCGGCAGGTCGGCGGCCGGGGCCAGGGCGACGATGCGGCCGGCCTCGATGAGGATAGCGGCGCCGGCCGGCTGGGGGGCCGGGGCGTAGATGCGGCCGGCGGTGATGAGGAGGCGGTTAGGGGTCATGGGGTGATCCTGTATTTCCAGAGTAGGGGTAGGAAGATGCGCGGCGGGATGGACGCGGTGGGTGTGTTGGTTGGCGTGTTCGTGGGCGTGATGGTAGGCGTGTCGGTGGGCGTCCAGGTAGACGTGATGGATGGTGTGGGTGTGCTGGAGGTCGTAGGAGTATATGTTGATGTAGCGGCCGGCGTCTCAGTTGGCGTCGGCGTAGATGTGTGGGTTGACGTGGGCGTCTGAGTAAGCGTCGCAGTAGGCGTCCACGTAGGCGTGTCCGTCGGCGTGGCCGTGAAGGTCGGTGGGTGGGTGTGGGTTGGCGTGATGGTGAGAGTTGGCGTCGGCGTATGGGTGGGCGTGTTTGTCGGCGTGGCGGTGGGTGTGCAGGTGGCCGGCAGGGTAGGCAGGGGCAGGATGCCAGACCAGCGGTTGTTGGTCTCGTCGCGTTCGGCGATTTCGTTGTAGGCGTCGGCAAGGACTTCGCAGGCGTTCCACCATTGGGGGCCGGCGTCGGATTCGAGGCAGAGGGATGCGCCGGCGGCGAGGCCCTGGACGCGCCATTGCTGCGGCGGGTTCAGGCAGCCGCCGATGAGGATGCTGAAGGGGCCGGCGTCGGCAGCGCCCTGGTTGGCGACGCAGACGCGCAGAACCGGCGAGCCGATGGCGGTGATGCAGCCGCCGGCGTAGTCGGGGAGGGCGACGGATGCGCCGGAGATAAGGATATCGGCGGCGGTGCTGGTGGGCGTGGGGGTGTAGGTGGATGTGGCAGATGCCGTTGGCGTGGCGGTATGGGTGGGATGCACGGCTGTGAGAGTCGGCGTTGATGTGCCGGTCGCAGTCGCCGTTTGAGTGGGAGAGGCGGACGGCGTCGGCGTGAGGGAGCGCGTGGCGCTGGGCGTGGTGGATGGGGTGGGCGTGAGAGTGCGCGTGGCGCTGGGCATGATGGATGACGTGGGCGTACGCGTCAATGTGCTTGTAACCGTCGAAGTGGGCGTCCGGATCGGCGTGGTGGTGAATGTCGGCGTCCGCGTGGCGGTTTGCGTTCGGGTCAGGGTTGCTGTAGACGTGCTGGTCGGCGTGGGGGTGGGCGATGCCGTGCGCGTCGGCGTGGCGGTGGGTGGGCAGTTGTAGGTGATACGCAGGAGCGGGCGCAGGTTGGAATTGTCGGCGAATTCGGAGCTGGCGAAGCGGTATTCGACGCCGTAGGGGTCATGCCGGCGCAGGATGAGGCCGTAGTTCGTAGCCGGCGCGCTCTGCCATGCTCGCACCGCGTTGATGACGTCCCAGGTGTGCCAGACGCCGGTGGTTGAGATGGGGACGCTGGCGAGGACGGTCGGGTTGTACGCGCCGGCGGCGCCGGGCGCGGGCCAGGGAGTGTTCCAGGTGGCGGACGCGGCGTCCCAGGGCATGGTGAGGGCGTGGATGTCAGCGCGCAGGGTGTTGGCGTTGCTGCGATAGGTGGCGTAGAGTTCCAGGCGAGCGGAGGTAATCTGCGCGCCGGCGGGGAAGGTTGGCAGGGCGAAGCGCAGGAGGGCATCGGCGAATTCGTCGGAGCGGACGCTGAGGGTTTGGCTGAGGGCGTAGTTGGCGTCCGGGAAATAGCGGTTGATGGTGGTATCGGCAGCGCCGGCGTAGCCGTTGAGGCCCTGCTGGAGGCTAATGGTGGTGGGGCCGGCGCAGGAGACGGACGTGGGGGTGCGTGTGGGGGGGGGCGGCGAAGTAATGGGAAATGTCTGGGCGTTTGACTCGCCGCCATCTGGCGGAGGGTTGTAGACGGTGACACTGACGGTCGCCGGCGCGGCGATGTCCGCAGCGGAGATCGCGGCGCGCAGTTCGTTGCTGCTGACGTAGGTTGTCGGGCGAACGGAGCTGTTCCACCGCACTTCAGAAGCAGCCATGAAGCCAGAGCCATGCAGTATCAAGGTAAAGGCCGGCCCGCCGGCCAGGACAGAAGCCGGGTTGAGGGCTGCAATAGCGGGGGCGGCTCGCATGCCATCGTAGGTCAAGGTCAGGGAGTTGATCGTCGGTGAGGACTTGCCGCTGGGGTCTGAGGTCAGGGCGATACGCCAGCGCAAGTCGTTGCCAGACGAGCTGAACCAGTGAGTCGCGCCCAGCGTGACTTGCTCCCAGGTGGCGCCGCCGTTGTTGCTGAGGAAGAACTGAGCAGTCCCCCCATTGGCTTGCGAATTGACGCTCAGCGTCGCGTGCCAGATGTTCGACAGGGTCTCGCCGCTCAGGCGACGGGATTGGACGACGCCGGAACGGAAAACGAAGGCGTCCGGTTGGACGATTTGCAGATCGGCCGGCCACTGTGGAGCGCCTTCTGCGTTGATGCGCTGGGCATAGATGTCGGAATTGCCATTGCGTGTGTCTGTCCAGACTACGAAGGCGTCGCCGGCGGCGTTCATGGCGGCCTGGGGGCCGGCGGCCCAGCCAAAGCCCTGGTTGATGCGGCGGGCAGCCGGCCAGAGGAGCGCGCCGGCCGGACTCACCTTTTGGGCATGGATGTTGGAGCCGGTTCGGTTGTCGGTCCAGAATACGTAGGCGTTGCCGGCGTTGTCTGTGACGATAGCGCCAGAGGTGCGACTGCCGGCGTCGGCGACGATCCGCTCGGCCGGCCAGAGTGCGTTGCCGCCGGCGTCGAGCTTCTGGAGATAGATAATGCCATCTATGAGGCCGTTGTTAACGCCTGTCCAGGCCACGAAGACCGCGCCGCTTTGGTCTGCGGCCATGTCGAGAGTCTGCCCGTGAGAACTGACGACAATCTCAGAAGCCCACAGCCGATTGCCGTCTAGGTCCAGACAGGATACAGCCGTGTTTGGGTCTCCGCCGGTCCAATATGAGTAGGAGACTATGAGATGCCCTGCAGAAGTTGTCACCAGGCCAGGGGATCCAATGAGCGGTCGCTCTGCCTGAGAGGCGGTCTGTTCCCAGAGGAGGCGACCTCCACTGTCGAATTTCGCGACTAGAAGATCGCCCCAACCAGAGCGACGAAAAAGACTGTACATGGCCAGGTAAGCATACCCGTTGCCATCTACGGCCACACGAGGTCTGCCCCATTCGTTCGAGTATATCTGTGGCTGCACTTGAATCTCGGTCGCCCAAAGCGGGTTTCCGTTGGCATCCAACCGTTGGATGTAGACTTCTTCGGCGAGACCTGTGACTTCACGCCAGACGATGAAAGCGTTGCCAGTCATGTCTAGGGCTGCCGAGGAATCCATCGTGTAGACTCCCTCTCTGCCAGAGTCGACGCGTACGTCGGATGACCAGAGAGGGGTGCCGGCTGCATCTCTCTTCTGTGCGTATAGGCCCGGTCTTCCTGAGCGGGCATCGGACCAGACGAGTAGGGCATTCTGATCTGCACTCAGGACTACAGTAGGAGAATCCTGTGTGGCAGCACCGGTGTCGCGAGTGACTCGTTTCGGTCCAATCCAGTTTTTCACGCCGGTCGGATCCATATCCTGCGCGTAGAGTTCGCCGGCGCCTCTACTTTCGCCTGACCATACAACTAGCGCATTGCCTGCGGCATCTGAAGCTACGTCGCCAGATTTGCTCCCCGCGCTGTAGTAGTTGGCGTCTGAAATGACTAGGATGTTCTCAGGCCATACCCTGTTTCCATGGTCATCCAACCGCTGCAAGTACAAATGGTACTCTGGTTCCATTCGCCAGTGATAGGCTAGATATTCTTCTACCCATAGGATGTCCGCATTGCCGGCCAAGTCAAGCCCCAAGCTCAGGATGTCGCTGCTGCAAGCCTCTGAACAAACACATTGCAGCACATCCACTCCTCGGGGCGAATCCCAGAGAATGCGGCCCTCGCTGTCTAGTTTCTGTGCCAGAAATCCCCCGGGACACCCTTCGCCCCACGCGATCAAGACATCCCGTCCGTTTGACTCGCATACTAACCCGCTCGCGTAGACCTCGCCTATGCCGATGAGGTTTCCCCAGACTCCTTGCCCATCAGGCCCGAGTTTCTGTATTCGGATTCCATTCTCGTCCGTCCAGACGATGACGGCATATCCCCCGTCCAGCATCGCGACGTCCGGCTGTCCACAGATCTGAGATACTGGCGCGCCATCGAGTTCGTTCACGGCGATAGGATACATCCAGGTCTGAGTGCCAGCGGCACTTAGTCTCTGAGCATAGACATCGCCGTCAGTCCAATCAATCACATTGATCCACACGACAACCGAGTTCCCATCCGCGTCTGTAGCTATGTCGATAGAGTCAGAGCTTGCATTTGTGCCAGAGCCGAAATCAACGCGCTCGTCGCGCGACCAGCGCCGGCTTCCGTTCGTATCCAGGGCTTGGGCATAGATTGTCCACAGGTCTCGCATTCCATCCTTTCCGACCACGTTCTTCCACGCCACATACGCATTGCCGGCCGCATCCAGGGCGACGACCGGCGCGTGGGCGTCGCCGCCGGCGTTGACCTTCACGTCGTTCTGCCAGAGGCGGTTGCCGCGCGGGTCGAGGCGCTGGGCATAGACGCCATCGGGGCTTTCCCACACGACGACGGCATAGCCGCCCGCGCCCCGGGCGACGGATGGGTTGGTCTGGGCCGTGCCGTCAATGGGGCCGAGGCGCAGTTGGCGATTCCAGATGTCCCATTCGGCGTTTTCGGCGTAGTCCTTATTGGCGTAGGTGGAGAAGTCCTCGGTCACGGTGTAGGAGAGGGCGGCGGCCGGGGCGGGCGCGGGTTCTTGGGCGGCGGCCGGGAGCGCGCCGGCGCAGATGAGCCATGTGGATAGGAGCATGGCGGCGATGCGAAGGAACGCGAGTCTGGGCATGGAGTACTCTCCATCGAGCCGGCGTTGGCTCAAGAAGGCATAGACTGCGCTCCAGCGCAGGATACCGAGGCGACGCGTGGCGCGCCGGCCCGCCGGCGCAAGGATATTCTAGCACGGGCTGGGCGGCGATGCAAGAGGGAAAACGTGTCATTCGTCCATTCAGGTGGGTGAGAATCAGGCGAAGGCTTGCCTTCGCAGATGGGGGCGCGTCATACAACCTGGGGCTTGACCGGCGGCCGGGGAGGCGGTATACTGAAAGCGAACACGCGTGCAATCACCGGCGAACCGGCCGGCCATAGGAGTCCGCGTCCCGATGTGAGATGGCGGCGCTTCGGCGCGCCGGCCGGCCGGCGTGGCGTGCGGCGAACATGCATGCATGTTTGTTCGTCCTAAAGGCCATGGGACCTGGAAAGAGGCAAACATGCATGCATGTGGCGCGCCCGGACGCGGCGCGGGGAGTCGGCGAGACGCGGGAAGGGGTGCGAGGCGCAGAGTGAGAGGGGCCTGGGCGTGGGTGTGGCGGATCGTGGCGCTGGCCGGCATGCTGGCGGCGGCAGGGGCCGGGCCGGCGGCGCGGCCGGCGCTTGAGGC
>CAIQJD010000390.1 GCA_903872005.1 uncultured bacterium
CACGCTTCGCCTTGCTCCAACAGATGTAGGGTGCGCCCATGTCGCGCCTCTTCCGCTGCCCCGCCGGCCGTTTGGAGCGCGAACTGCGCGAAACCTCGCGAAAGACGCGAAAGGGATGACCCCTTTCGCGTCTTTCGTCTCTTTCGAGTCCTGCGCGCTCCAAAAGCCGTCGCATGGGAGGCCATCCGGCTCCTGGCCCACCCGCCGGCCGGCCCAACTTCCCGCAGGTGAGGAAACCGGCGGGAGGTTCGCTCGGCGGCCCTTTCGCGTTTTGCGTGGATTTCGCGCGCTTCGCGTTCCCAACGCCCGTACGGGCAAGGGCTTGTCCCATCTATTCCAACTAATTCGAGCCAGTTCGAGCGCTGCGGCGACCTGATGTACAATGAGGGCATGAACACATACGATGATTCTATGCCCCAGACAATGGACAATACTGCCGCCACAGGACTGAATACACGGCAGCGACTGATTGGCGACATCGAAGAGTTTCTCTTTGATGCCATTCAACGGCTAGAGCCAGAGACTGCTGAGTTGCAGCGGCAATCTGGGCGGCCACGCATCTTGCCAGCGTTGTGTCTATGGGCTGGCTTGCTTGTGTGCGTACTCACTGGCTTCAGTAGCCAATTGGCCCTCTGGCGATTGCTCAGCCTGTATGGTCTATGGACCTATCCACGCTTTGCCATTAGCGACCAGGCCATCTACAAGCGGCTGGCGGCAGATGGCACAGCCGGGCTGGAGCGCTTGTTTGGTCAGATCAGCGCGTTGTTGCGCGAGCGTTTGACGCCGTATGCCGACCAGGGTCTGGCGCCGTGGGCCAGCGAAGTGTTGGCGCTCGATGCCACCACGCTAGACGGCATGGCCCGCAAGCTGCCAGCACTGCGGGAGGTGGCCGTCGGCGACAGTCGCTTGTTGCCAGGCAAGCTGGCTGGCCTGTACGATGTCCGCCGGCAGCAATGGCGGCGCCTGCAGCACATTGTCAACCCGCAGGAGAACGATAAGGTGGCTGCGACAGAAATGGTCGCCGATCTGCCATCTGGCAGTCTGATTCTGGCGGATCTGGGCTATTTCGCTTTTGCCTGGTTTGATGCGTTGACGGACCGCGGGTAACATTGGCTTTCACGCCTGCGCAACAAGACCAGCTACGAGATCATGCACGTCTTTTATCAAGACGCCTGGATCCTGGACGCCGTAGTGTGGCTCGGCGCCCGCCGGGCGGATCGGGCAGCACATGCCGTGCGCCTTGTCAGCGTGCGGCTGGGCGACAAGACCTACTAGTACATCACCAACGTTTTGGATCCCTGGCAATTTACACCGCTGCAGATCGTTCAGCTGTACGGTCGCCGGTGGGACATCGAAATGGCTATCAACCTGGTGAAGACGCACCTCAACCTGCACCTGCTGTGGTCCAGCAAGACCAACGTCATCCTGCAACAGGTGTGGGCTGCACTGACCATCTCGCAAATCCTACACGCCTTGCACATGGAAATCGCAAGCCGCTCTGGCGTCGATTCGGCAGAGGTCTCGCTGGCGCTCCTTGTGCGCTACCTACCAGTTTTTGCTCAGAAGGGCCAGGACCCTGTGGATTTCTTTGTCAAATACGGGCGGGAGGCCCATTTCATCCGTCCCTCCCGGCGCATTCAGCGCCACGCACCTTTCGTCCCGCCAGATCAGATCAGTCCCTTGCCTCCCGATCTACCCTTGCTACGCACCCCCCGCTATGCTCAGCGCAAATGCGGACGCGGTGAGCAACGTGATTAGTTGGAATAAATGGGCTTGTCCCTGCCCTCCGTGCCGCCGGGGTGCCGCACACGGCCGGCCCCTACCCGGCCGCGCCGCGCCATGCGGCCAGTTGTTGCCGCGCCTTCTTCGTATACGGCGATTCGATCTGCTCCATGATCGTCAGGGCCGCTTCGGCCAGCTCGATGGCGCGTACCCGCTCGTCCAGCGCATCATGCGCCAGGGCCATCTTCCAGAGGGCACGACTTTCCCCGACGCGGTCGCCAATCTGACGCGTGATCTCCAACTGCTGCTCGTAGAAGCCGATGGCCCGGCGCGTCTCGCCCAGGGCCGCGTAGGCTTCTCCCAGGTTGCCCAGGGCGTTCCCTTCGCCGCGCCGGTCGCTGATCTCGCGGGCGATGCTCAGCCCATCCTCGTGGTAGCCGATGGCCCGACGCGTCTCGCCCAGGTTCATGAAGGCTTCTCCCAGGTTGCCCAGGGCGGCCCCTTCACCGCGCCGGTCGCCGATCTCGCGGGCGATGATCAGGTGCTGCTCGTAGTGGCTGATGGCCCGGCGCGTCTCGCCCAGGGCGTAGCAGACGGTTCCCAGGTTGCCCAGGGCGTTCCCTTCGCCACGCCGGTCGCCGATCTCGCGGGCGATGCCCAGCCCCTCCTCGTAGTAGCCGATGGCCCGGCGTGTCTCGCCCAACTC
>CAIQJD010000391.1 GCA_903872005.1 uncultured bacterium
AACCGTGCGTATCCCGCTGAGCGACCTGGGCGCGGCCGGCGCATCCATCTCCAGCATTGCCGTGCTGGAGCGCGCCGGCGAATCGGCGGCATCCTTCTGGGTAGATGAGCTGCGCCTGACGCGCGCCCTCTGGAAGACGAGCATCCCCCTCGCCACGGTCAGCCGGCCGTAGCGGCCGGCCTATGCGGCGAAACGGTGAGAGAGGCAAGCGACGTCAGGCGCCGGGTGTGTTTCAAGTTTCAGGCGTGTGGCAGTCTGGCGCCTTGCGCGCGTCTGACCGGGGGACCAAACGCTCACAAGGGATGAGTTTGAATACCCCGGCATCCTGCGCCAGCCCACCGTGGCGGTACGCACCAAATTCGCGCCCGGCGCGCCCTCGTGTATCTCCCGATTACGACAGCCTTCGGCATCCTGGCCGGCCTGGTGCAGACGCTCGGCTTCATCCGTTGGCCCTTCTTGGTACCCCATCTGGCGAACACCTACCTGAATCCCGCCGCGAGCGAAGCGACCCGCGCCGCCGTCGTGATCGTGTTCGAAGCATTCCACCGCTACGCCGGCGTCGCCATCGGCGAGCATCTCGGCTTCACCACGACCGGCATCTGGACCTTCCTCATCTCTGCCGCACTCGTCCAGACACGCTTCATCCCCCGCTGGCTCGGCTGGCTGGGTATGGCGCTGGCATTGGGCGTCGCCGTGGGCATATTCGAGGTCGTCGGGTGGGCGTTCGCCGGGACGGTGAACGCCATCAGCTATCTGCTGTGGGCGCTCTGGTTGGTAGTCGTCGGGGTCATGTTCCTACGCGGGAAGTCGTAGGGAGGGCTACGCTAGCTCTGCCGGCGAGAGGGCGGCGGTCGTCTTGCCCGGCCTCGATGGGTTCGCCTACCCGGTAGGTGACATGAAAACGGGTATTGACAGGCGCGTCAAACCGGTGTATGATAGTACTGTCTGCGGTATGAAGGTTTCATACACTCGATCCGCCCCTTCTGTAGCAAACCCAGGAGACTGGCGTGGGCTGGGAACACGACGCGTTGGTCGAGACCTCCGGCCGGCCGGCCAAGACGGCCGCTGGCCTGGTGGAAGCATTCGTGCATCGCATCGCCGCCGGCGAATATCGCGAAGGCGACCTGCTGCCAAGTTGCCGCGAAGCGGCGCGCGACCTGCACGTGGACAAGAATACCGTCAATAAAGCCTATCGCACCCTCAGGCAGATGGGCATTGTCCGCGCCGCGCCGGGGCGCGGCGTCATCGTCGTGCGGAATCCCCGCGCCCAACTCCCCGTCGAGCAATTGCGCCAGAGTATCGAAGCCATCGTCTGGCGCGCCCGCGCCCTGGGCATGGACGAAGACACCCTGTGGAACATCCTCAGCGAGGCCATCGGGCGTTTCTACGGCCTGACCAAAGTGCGCGTCGCTTTCATGGAATGCAATGATTACGAGATCGAATACTTCGCCCATCTGTTGGAAGAGGAGTTGCGCCTGCCGATTGGGCGCGTCTGCCTCACCGACTTCATCGCCGCCCCGGCGCGCTTCACCGATGCCTACGATATCCTGGTCACCTCGGTAAACCACCTGGCGGCAGCCCTGACCGAAGCCGGCAACGCCCAACACAAGATCCTCGGCGTCCACCTGATCCCGGTCATGGGCGACGTGTTGCGCGTGGCGGCCATCCCGCGCGGCAGCCGGGCCGCAGTCGTTTGCACCGCCGAACCGACCATCAGCCTGTTGCACAATCTGGTGCGTACCTACAACACCCAGATGGAGATTATCCCCTGCCTGGCGGATGACCGCGCGGCGCTGGCGAGCGCCATCGCTTCGGCCGACCTGATCGTAGACACCGGCACTTCCCACGCGCAAGTCATGGCCCTTGCGCCCAAAGCGCCGGCGCTGACCGTCTCGTTTGAGATGGATGCGCAATCGCTCAATAGCGTGAAAAGCCGCGTGCTGGAGCTGACGCGGGCGCGTCTGGAACAGGCCCGCCAACCGCAGACAGAAACCTGCGCCGGCACGCCCGGGGATGCTACAGGAGGCATGAAGCATGAGTGATCTGGCCCTGTTTGGCGGCAAACCGCTGGTCGCCCCGGGCAGCCTGAAGCCCCGCTGGCCCATCGTCACGGAAGAGGATCGCGCCGCGGTCCTGCGCGTCCTGGAGAGCGAACGCTTCACCGGCATCTACAATCCGGAAAACGAGGCCCTGGAGCAGGAATTTGCCGCCTATACCGGCGCGGCGCACTGCCTCACCTTCGTCAATGGCACGGTGGTGCTGCACGGCGCGATTGCCGCCGCCGGCGTGGGGCCAGGCGACGAAGTCCTCGTGCCGGCGCTCACCTTCCTGGCCTCCGCTTCTTCGATCATGTTCCATCAGGGCATCCCCATCTTCGTGGACATTGACCCGGTCAGCTTCAACATGGATCTGGCCGACCTGGAAGCCAAGATCACCGACCACACGAAAGCGATCATGGTCGTCCACCTGCACGGCCTGCCCTGCGATATGGACGAAATCAACGCCATCGCCCGCAAGCA
>CAIQJD010000392.1 GCA_903872005.1 uncultured bacterium
CCGCCGCCGGCGACGACCCTGCGGCCATCATCCCGCTCCTGCAACGCATCGTCCCCGAATACCATCCCGTCTGATGTGGACTGTGCAGGTTTGCCTGCGCCATGCAGAACCTACTGCTCTGTGGTGAGGACAACGGCGCCATGAACACCAAGAACCCGACCCGGCTGACCATCATCCTCCTCGCGGTCATCCTCATCCCGCTCATCATCTTCGCGGTGGAGCTGGGGATCGCTGACCGCGCCGCGCTCCTGCGCCTGCTGGCCGGCCTGGAAAGCTATGCCGTCATCATCCTGGTCGGGGTCATCCTCGTGGGACTCGTCGGCGTGGGCCTCTTCGTCCTGCGCGCCGGCGGCCAACGCTCCGCGACGCGCGTCTGTCCGCGCTGCGGCCAGGAGTTGCACCGCATCCACCGCATGCCCCTTGACAAGTTCATCAGCCGCTTCGTCCACGTCCACCGCTACCGCTGCGCCAACCCGCGCTGCCGTTGGGAGGGCATTCTGCGTCGCCAGCATCGCCCACGCACCCACTCCGACTCCCACCCGCGCAGCGCCGGCGCGGCGTGACCGGCCGGCCATGATCCTCCCCGGCCACATCGCCGCGTCCTGGCTCTGCCAGCGCTGCCTGCGCGCCGACCTGCGCGTCGCCCTGGTCGCCGGCCTCTTCCCCGACCTCCTCGACAAGCCGCTCTACTACTTGAGCGGTCTGACGCCCAACTCGCGTATCCCTGGTCACACCCTGCTCGGTTGGCTCGTCTCCAGCGCCATCGTCCTGGCCCTGGGATGGCTGATCGCCCGCGCCTGGGTCTGGGGCTGGTCCTGGGGCGTCGCCTACGCCGGCCATCTCCTGTGTGACTCGCCCCTCGTCGGCGACCAGATGCCCTTCCTGTGGCCCTGGCGCGCCTACCCCTTCACCACCGCCCCTGACTTGTGGAGCTACTTCCTCCACATAGACCGCGAGCTACTTTACCTGCTGGCTGTTGAGACGGCTCTGGTCCTGGCAGCGCTCCTGGTCGAGCTGCGCCGCCGGCGGCGCGCCGCCCTCTCTGAGGCGCGCCGATGACCGCCTGTAGACTGCGCCATCCTAGCCTCTATGCCCTGGCCGGTCTCGTCTTCCTCGTCGCTCTGGCGCTGCTCCCCTTCACCCGCGCCGCCTTTCTGCGTAACTTGGCCTGGCTCTCGTTGCAACGTGCCGTCCTGGGGCCGCCCGGCGTCGTGACGGATACTGCCTTGGAGGCGGCCGGCCAGGGCTTCGCCCGCGCCGCCGCCCTCGCCCCCGGCGACGCCCTGGCCCGCGATGGCCTGGGGCTGGTCTACCTGCAATATGGCGCGGCCGATTCCGCTGCCGAGTTGTTTGCCCAGGTCCCCGACGCCTCCCCGTGGGCCGATGCCGCCCGTCTGCATCTGCTCCTGGCGCAGACCGAGCAGATGGGCGCGGCGCAGAGCGCGGTCATCGGCGGCGTGACGCGTTCCTGGTGCAACGAGGCCGGCCTGACCGCCCAACTGACCGCCTTCGCCGGCGCCGGGCGCTGCGACCTGGCCGGCCAATGGCTCGCCTGGGTGAACGCCCGCTGCGAACTCCCCGCCACGACCGCGGCGCGCGGCGAGATGATCCTGGGCCAGTGCTATCTGAAAACGGACGCCTGGCTGGCCGGCCTGGGCCATCTGGAAGAAGCGACGCGCCTCGCCCCAGAGGATGTACCCCTCTGGCTCGCCCTGGGCGACGCCTGGCTGGCCGGCGCAGAGCGCACCCGCGCCCTGCAGGCCTACGAGCGCGCCCGCGCCCTCGACCCGACATCCGAAGCCATCCGCTCGCGGCTTGACAGGCTGGGCGCTCCATGATACGCTCAGCCGTGGCGTGCGACATGCTGCCCGCACGCATCGAGTCGGAGGTTGCTCGGCCATGAAATACCCGACCCCAGTCTCATCCGCGTTTCAGCGCGTGCGTCCGCGTCCTCATCTGTTCCGGCCGCTTCGCTGCGCCGGCATGCCGCTCATCCTCCTGGCGCTCTGGTTCCTCCTCGCGCCGGCCGCTCTGGCCCAGACCCCGACCGCTACGCCGGCGCCGCGCATCGTCCGCATCATCGCGCCGGCCATCGCCCTGGACGCGGCGGTCGTCGAAGTGGGCTGGCGTGTCGAGCAGACCGACGCCGGCCCCCAATCCGTCTGGGAGACGGCTTCCTTCGCGGCCGGCCATCATCTCGATAGCCTTGGCCCGAACGAGGGGGGCAATATCGTCCTCTCCGGCCATCACAA
>CAIQJD010000393.1 GCA_903872005.1 uncultured bacterium
GAGATGGCCGCCGAACCCCACCACCCCGAGAACGGATTCTCCAGATCATCGGAGAAGAGCATCTGCTGTTCTGTCTCGGCCGGGCAGACCGGCGCTTCCGACGCCCCACAGGCCGGCGGCTGCGTATTCATCTCCACCGCGTCTAGCGCCCGCCCCACCGAAGCGCAATCCGCCGCGGTAATGCCGGCCACCCCCACCAGGCTGCGACACGCCAATGCCAAGCTGCCGTAGAGATCCTGAAAATCGGCTCCGGAGGTCAGCAGATGGGTCTGCGCCTCATACCAGATCTTGGCCGTCTTGGCAATGCCCATGCCGGCCACCGTCTGCCCATTGAACTCGCCCCCATCCGTCATCAGATAGGCGGCCTTGCTCGCCACGCCGCTATTCGTATGCACGCCGCCATTGTCATTCGGGCCGCACGCGTACAGGCTGCTCGTCATCCGGTCTGGCGCGCCGAAAGCCGGCGGGTCGCTCAGACTGCGTATCGCGCCGCCTGGCAAGTCCTCGCCCATCAGCCAGCGCACGGCCATCGCGTCATTGCCGCGCCGGTTGGTCATATCCACGAACTCGCCCCATATATCCGAGAACGCCTCATTGATCGCCCCGGATTGCATGTAGTAGAAGAGGCGCGACTCGTATTGCGTCACCGCGTGCGTCATCTCGTGCCCGACCACATCATCTGCGGCTGCGTACCCCTGCCCATACACCATCTGCGACCCTGTCCAGAACGCGTTCGCATAGGGGCAAGGCGCGCCGCTGGGACAATAGCGCACCGTCGCCGTCATGGTCATGCCGGCGTTGTCCAGACTGTCGCGATCATGATACGTGGCGTAGAAATTGTACACATCGCCGGCGAAATCATAGGCTTTGTCCACATCAGAGACGCCAATGGCGCTCTCGCCCTCGCTGCGTACCGGCCCGTGGCCCGGCAAACCGTAGGGTGCGTAGTTCTGGTTATCGTATATCACACGCCGGCGCGCCGCATCAATCTGGTTGAAATGCAAGACGGCCGCCCCCAGGCGCGCATCCAGCAATACGAATTCGCGGATCGGCTCCTCGGCCTCGGCGCTCACCTCCACGCTCCACACCAACGCCGGCTGTTGCGGCCCCGGCGCGCCCAGCAACATCGGGTGATAGGCCCACAGCGCCGGCTTGCCAGGCTGCAGTCGCGCCAGCTCCACGCCGTAATACTTGGCGACCAGCGCCCGCGCACGCTCCTGCGCCTCCAACCCATCTATCCGAGGCACGGTATCCAGAGCCGGCGTCGGCAGCGTCTCCGCATTCACCGACACAATGCCGCCCTTGCCATCCACCTGCACGATGACTTCGCCACCCAACACAGGTACGCCGCCGACCATTTGCTGAAAGCGCACGAAAGCGCGCCCATCCTCTCGCTTCTGGACGCGCAGCAACGCCAACTCCCGCGCCGGCTCTTTCAGCCCGAACAGCCCCGCATAGTCGCGCAGGAACGCGCGCGCCGCGGCTTCGCTGCTGGCGCCATCCGTCGCCCGACCGGCCGGCCGCAGCGGCCGGCTATCTGCGACGCTCACTAGGCGCGCCGGCCCGCCGGCCCCGCGATAGACCACGTCCACCTTGCCGCCGGCTTCCCGCTCCAGAGCTTCCAGCGTCCCCGGCGTCTGAGCCAGGCTCGCCGGCGCAACGCATAACGCCCCTAGCAGCAAGACCCCCAAGAGCAACGTAGAGAGCTTCGCCGCATTTCGCCGAAAAAACATGTCGCACCTCTACTTGTAGATCAGTGTGTCCCTCTGCCCATAGCATAACACAATCTCAGTCACAGTCAATAGTCAGATAGTCCGCTGCCGAATGGCCGGCGGCTTCGTCCGTGGCCCCACCATGCCACAGACCCAAACGGCCTCGGAGCGAGAGATGCTCCGAGGCCGCACAACGACATGCCGTACCGGCGTGTTCGCTCAGGCCGCGCCTTCCAGATTGTCCAGATAGTGCGCCGCCTCGATGGCGGCCGCCGCCCCGGTGCCGGCCGCAATGACCACTTGCCGGAAGAACGGACTCTGCACATCGCCGGCAGCGAACACCCCTTCGATATTCGTGCGCTGCTTCTTGTCCGTCACGATGTAGCCGCCCTCATCCAACGCCAATTGATCGCCGAAAGGCGTCGTGTTCGGCGTCAGCCCGACGAACTCGAAGACGCCGTCCACCTGCAGCTCGCCAGTCTCGCCGTTCACGACATTGCGTGTGGTGAGCGACTCGACATGCGCGTCGCCGCGAATTTCATCCACCACCGTATTCATCAAGAATTGCATCTTGGGATTCGCCAGGGCACGATCCCGGATGATCTTGTCCGCCCGAAACTCCTCGCGCCGGTGCAGGACATACACCTTGTCCGCCAGGCGCGCCAGATACATTCCCTCTTCCAACGCGCTGTTGCCGCCCCCGATGACGGCCACCGTCCTGCCCCGGTAGAAATAGCCGTCGCATGTCGCACAGAACGAGACGCCCCGCCCCAGGAATTTCCTCTCGCCAGCCACATTCAGCCGGCGCGGCTGCGCCCCTGTCGCGATGATGATAGCCCGCGCCCGAATCTCGCGGCTCGTAGTCTTCAATACGAACGGCCGAACGCTGAAATCCACCGTCTCCACCAGGTCGTATTCCAGTCGCGCCCCATACTTCTCCGCCTGCTGCTGCACCGAGTCAGTCAATTCCACGCCGCCAATGCCATTGGGGAACCCCGGGTAGTTCTCCATAGACTCGGTCATCGCGGCCTGACCACCCAACGCGTTGCCTAGAATGACCAACGGCTTGAACATGGCCCGGCCGGCATACATCGCCGCGGTGAAGCCGGCCACCCCGCCGCCAATAATCACCAGGTCTTCGACCTCTATGCTTTCCAACCGCTCGTTTTCAGCCGTCATCGTATCCTCCCTGTCGCGCCCGCGGGCCATGCGGCTTGCTGTCACGTCGCATACCCATAGGGGGTATATATCACAGTATACTCCGCAGAGAGCCGGCTGTCAAATCCGGCGTATCCCAGGTTGAAGCGCTCTCCAGCCTGACCGGCCTCTCCCGCTACGGCTGAACGAAGCCCGTCGGCAAGCGCTGCCCCAGGGTCGTGAGGAAGACGACCGGGACAGCCTCCTGTCCCAACGCATCCCGCGAGATCAACATCGCCGAAGAGGGGATGGCCGCGCCGGCGCCTCGCTCCTCCGACGTCGTGCGCGCAGTGACCCGCAATACCACCTGCACGCCCTCGCGCGTCCGCGCCGCGCTCACGATCTCCACGCTCTGCCCGATGCCGCTCTTTCCCAACGAGACCTCGACCACCGCGTAGCGCGTCCAGTCAATCTCCGCTGGCAAGGCCGCGTCCAGAAAACTCGGTTCCACAAGCAACAGCCGGCGCTCCAGCGCCCCGAACAGCGCGCCCAGCGTCCGTTTGGCCGGCTGATGATACCGTTCCCACTCCGCCCGTGACAGGAAGACCCGCGCGAATGGCGCTTCCGTCAGAAGCGGCGTCTGAGATCCAGTATCCAGCCGGCTCAACACGAGGCTCTGCCCCAACGGCAACCAGCCGGCCCAGAGGGCCTGGTACTGCGGCGCGTAGGCCACCACCACGAAGCCATCGGCGACGAGACCTAACGCGATGGCCGGCGTCTCGATGACCGCGCTGAATGCCCCGCTATCATCCGCCAACGCCTCGGTCAACCACTGGACGCTGGTGATACTCTGGCCATATTCCGCCAATCCGACCTTCAACGCCGCGCCGGCCGGCGCTCGCTCGCCAGAAATACGCACCTTCTCCCCGGCCAGAACCGCCGCAGGCAACAGCGTGAGCCGCCGGCCGGTCGGCTCCGGCGTCAGCGTCGGCCACGGCGTCACCGTCACC
>CAIQJD010000394.1 GCA_903872005.1 uncultured bacterium
AGATGCAGGGCGACGCCGCGGCGCAAGAGGGCCGGCCGGCCGAGGCCATCCTGGCCTATCGCCGCGCCGCCGACCAGGACGGCCGTAACGTCTCGGCGCTGACCAAGCTGGGGCAGGCGTATGCCGGCCAGGGCCGGCGCCGCCTGGCGGCGCGTTATCTGGAACGCGCGGCCGCCCTGCGCCCGACCGACGCCGGGCTGGCGCAATCTCTGGCCGCCGTCCAGGCCGGCGCAGATGCCGGGCCGCTGGCGCTGGCCTGGAGCGTCTCGGCCGGCGAAAGCGTGCCGACCGGCATCGCGCTGCACGCCGGCGTCCTGTACGTCGCTCTGGAAAGTGGGGCCGTGCTGGCCGCGCGCGCCGCTGATGGCGCGACCGTGTGGCAGGCGACGTTGGCCGGCGGCATCAGCGCCGCGCCGGCGTTGGGAGAAGACCTGCTCCTCATCGGTGGACTCGACGGCGCGCTGCATGCCCTGGCCCCCGCCGATGGTCGCCAACGCTGGGAGTTCAAGACCGGCGCGCCCATCCACGCGCCGGCCACGGTCGCCGCCGGCGTCGTCTATTGCCCTTCCAGCGATGGCCGGCTTTACGCTCTGGCGGCCGGCGATGGCGCGCTGCTATGGCAGATGGAAACCGCCGCCCCCATGAACGGCGCGGCCACTGTGGACGCCGGCGTCCTCTACATGGGGACCGGCGAAGGCTATATCCTGGCGTTGGATGCCGCCAGCGGCGAGCGCATCTGGAACCCCGGCGTCTTGACCCAGGGGCCGGCCGAATGCCAGCCCTTGATTGTGGGGCAACGCGTGCTGGTCGGCTCTGGGGATAGCCGGCTCTATTGCCTGGCCCTGGCCTCCGGCGGCGAATATTGGCGCTACTCGACGGCCGACGCCATCTATGCTCAGCCGGCGGTCATCAGCGATACCGTCTATTTGGCCTCGGCCGGCCGCACGCTGACGGCCCTCAACCTGTTGACCGGCGAGTCGGACTGGGAGATTGATCTGAAGAGCATGTTGATTTACCCGCCGACGCCGGCCGGCGATCTCTTGTATGTCGTCGCCAATGGCGATCCGCGCTTGTATGCCATTGCGCGCCGCGATGGCCGCATCGTCTGGCAGATGGATACCGGCGACTGGCCGGTCTCGCCGGCGCTCATGGATGCGGGGCTGCTTTTCCTGGCCGGCAAGGACGGAGCGCTCCTGGCCTATCGGGTCGCGCCGTAGCCTGGGCCTTTGTGGCATTGCTCATAGGTTAACAATTCGATGCGCGCGCGACCGCATCGCGCAATTGGGGATATATGGCGCAGCCCAGTTCTTTTTGCAGAAGAGGCAAAGCTGCCGGGCATTGTGAAATGTCGCAAGAAGCCTCATGGCCCATCCGTCTTTACTCAGGTCGCTCTCGCCTTGGAACTAAACTTGACGAACGATGCAATGGTTAACCCATGAACAAGATCCTTGTGGCGGCCCCGGCGTAGCTATATACAGATGGAGGTTGGTGGAGAGATGCAGAAGCAGGGAGTATACACCGCAGAGGCGCGGACGGCGCAGGGTTCAGAGAGGAAGGGGGCTTCGCAGCCCGAATATGCTGGTCTTCTCTGCGGCCTGTGCGTTTCGGCGGCGAAATTCTTCGGACGCCCACAAGGGGCGATGCTACGGGGCAGGGCGGTGAGACGCGCACAAGGCGCTATGCTACTGGTCTTGTTGCTGGCGCTGGCCGGCTGCGCGCCGGCCGCGACGCCGGCTCCCGGCAAGCCCATGTCCGATATCACCATTGCCATGGGCTATATCCCCAACGTGCAGTTCGCGCCCTTCTACATCGCCCAGGAGAAGGGCTACTTCGCCGCCGAAGGGCTGACCGTCAAGTTCGACTACGGCTTCGAGGCTGACCTGATCAAGCTCCTGGCGACGGACAAACTGCAATTCGTCGTCGGCAGCGGCGACCAGGTCATCCTGGCGCGCTCCCAGGGCTTGCCCATCGTCTACGTGTTGCAATGGTATCGGCAGTTCCCGGTCTCGGTCGTCTCGCTGGCCGAGAAAGGGATCGCCAGGCCGGCCGACCTGATCGGCAAGACGGTGGGCACGCCGATGCTGGCCGGCGCCAGCTATGTCGGCTGGAAGGCGCTGACCCAGGCGGCCGGCCTGCCCGAAGCGAAGATCAATCTGCAAGTCGTCGGCTACGCCCAGCTCGCCAGCCTGACCGAGGGCAAGGTGGACGCGGCCATTTGCTACATCGTCAACGAGCCAGTGCAGTTGCGCTCCATGGGCCGGCCGGTCAACGAGATGCTGGTATCAGATTACGCCGACATCGTCTCCAATGGCCTGCTGACCAATGAGAAGAGCGTCAAAGAGCGGCCGGCGCTGGTGGGGGGACTGGCGCGGGCGCTACAGAAGGGCATCGCGGATGCCATCGCCAACCCGGCCGAAGCCTTCGAAATTTGCTTGAAGGCTGTGCCCGAAGCCGGCGGCGACAACCGCGCCCTGCAAGAGGCGGTGCTCAAGCGTTCCATCGAGCTGTGGCGGGCCGAGCAGATCGGCGCATCGCAGCGCGCCAGTTGGGTCGCCTCGCAGGAGTACATGGCAAAGGCCGGCCTGATTGACGCGACCAGCGACGTGGATAAGATGTTCACCAACCAATTCGTGACGGGGAAATGAGCGCGACATGATCGAAACAGAGTTCGCCGGCGCGGGCGTGGGGGGATTGCCGCCGGCCGCCATGCGCGTGGAGCATGTCTCGCTGGCCTTCAGCGACAGCGCCGGCGATGTGGAAGCGTTGGAAGATGTCAGCCTGAGCGTGCGTGGCGGCGAATTCCTGACCCTCCTCGGCCCATCGGGCTGTGGCAAGTCCACGCTGCTACGCATCATGGCCGGCCTCTTGGCCCCGACGCGCGGCCGCGTGGCGCTGGACGCCCAACCTTTGACCGCGCCGACGCGCGAGATCGGCTATGTCTTTCAATCGGCCAACCTGATGCCCTGGCGCACGGTCTTGCAGAACGTGACGCTGCCGCTGCAGATTGCCGGCATGGCCGGCGCGGAGAGCGAGCGCCGCGCCCTGGAGATGATCCGGCTGGTGGGGTTGGCCGGCTTCGAGGGCGCGCGGCCGCGCCACCTGTCGGGCGGGATGCAGCAGCGTGTCGCCATCGCCCGCGCCCTGGTCGGCCAGCCGCGCATCTTGATGCTGGATGAGCCATTCGGCGCGCTGGATGCGCTGACCCGTGAGCGCATGAACCTGGAATTGTTGCGGGTCTGGGAGCTACAGTGCCATACGGTCGTGATGGTGACGCACAGCATCCAGGAGGCGGTCTTCCTCTCGTCGCGCGTCCTGGTGATGAGTCCGCGCCCCGGCCGGCTGGTGGGAGAGTTCAGCGTGCCTTTCGGCCGGCCGCGCCAGCTCGATATCGTCTACACAGAAGCCTTCGCGCAGCTCTCGCATCGTATCCGTCAGGCCATTCAGATCGTCTGAAAGGAGCGTCGCGCATGGAAGATTCGGGCCGGCCGGTCTATCAACCCACGATCAAAGAGATGCCGGAGACGGAGCGGCCACGCGAGCGGCTGGCCCACTATGGCGCCGGCGCGCTCTCCACGGTGGAGCTGCTGGCGATCATCCTCCGCACCGGCGTGGCCGGCCACAACGTGGTCAACATGGCCATGGGCCTGCTGACGCGCTACGGCGGGCTGAACGGGTTGGCGCGTGCCAGTTTCTCCGAGCTATGCGGGGAATATGGGATGAGTGTCGCCAAGTCGGCGCAGTTGAAGGCGGCGCTGGAGCTGGGACGCCGGCTTTTGATCGAAGCGCCGGAGCAGCGCCCGCAGATCATGTCGCCGGCCGACGCGGCCAATCTGGTGCAGGCCGAAATGCAGACGTTGGAACAGGAAGAGTTGCGGGTGCTGCTGCTGGATAGCAAGCACCGCGTGCAGGATATGCGGACGGCGGCGGTGGGTTCGCTGAACAGCAACGCCGTGCGGGTGGGAGAACTGTTCCGCGAGGCGATCCGGGCCAACTGCGCGGCGGTGATCGTCGTGCACAACCATCCGTCGGGCGATCCGACGCCGTCGCGCGAGGATATGGCGTTCACGCGACAGATCATTGACGCCGGCCGGCTGTTGAGCGTGGAAGTGCTGGATCATTTGATCATCGGCCGGCAGCGCTGGGTGAGCCTGATGGAGCAGGGTACGTGAACCTCCCGCAGGTTGCCTGATCTGGGGGATGGGCGCCCGGCCGGCGGGCCAGGCCCCGCCCCGCGCCGGTCTTACTTCAAGATGTAGAACGTGGCGCGCTTATCGCCGATCTTGAGGAGCAGGTTCTTGCCGACCAGCTCGGCCAGGTCGCGGCGGATGGTCTCATCGCTCACATCGGGGAAGAGCTGCTTGAGATCGCGGTTGGTGATGCGGCCATGCTCTTCGGCGAAGCGCACGGCGCCTTCCTGGCGTGGGTTGAGATCGAGATGCACCCAGCGGCCGGCCGCCCGCGAGAGATTGACCGGCGCGCCGACGCCCAATGGCCCGCGCAGAGTGACCCGGAAGCCGGCCGGCGTCTCCTCGAAGATCGGGGCCGGCAGCCCCTCTTGCTCCATCAGCGCCACCATGCGATCAATGCCGTAGCCGAGGCGCTCGATGAAGCCGAGGTCGGAGAGCGCCTGCACCAGGACCTCGTTGCGCGAGAAACGCTCGCGCAGAATATTCTCCACCGTGACATGGCCGGGGAGCCGGCCGGGACTGTAGCACTCGATGCGGTCGGCGAAGATGAAGAGCCGGATGGCGTCGCCGCGCTGGCGATAGTCGCGGTGCGCCACGGCGTTGACGATGGCCTCGCGCACGGCGGCCGGCGGGTATTGCCGGCGCTCCTGACGCTGCATGGCGTTGAGGCGCGCTGCGCGCGCCGTCGTCTGCTCGACGAAGCCCACCGCGCGTCGGATTTGCTCGGGCAGCGGGCCGCGAATCTGCTCTTTTATGAATTCGTCGCTCATCTCGCTGCCGGCGTAACGGATGGCCAGGATTTCGGCCGCCGGCGTGAAGCGTTGCGGATCGCGCCCGAAGAGGAGTGCGCCGGCCACGGTGGGCGTGAGCCGGCCGGCGACCACGCGCAGGCAGCCACGCGAGAGGAGCAGATCGGTCAGCGGCCGGCCGACCGCGCCCAGGGCTTCGGCGTATTGCTCCACATGCCGCATCTCCAGGTCATCCAGAGACGCGTCGAGGAGAGCTTCGGCCTCGAAGGCCGGTTCGCTGCGCCCCAGGAGCAGCTCGCGCAGGGCCGGGCCGGCCAGGGCTTCGTTGCGCGGGCCGACGCGGCGCAGGTAGCGCCCATCGGCGCTGTAGACGTGGGGCAAGCCGGCCGGCGTGACGACGACCAGGATAGTCGCGCCATCCAGGGCCGTCAATTCGGGGATGGGCATGACCAGGGGCGGATCGGTTTGCAGGGCCAGGTCCATGACGCGCTGACGCGCCGCCGGCGGATCGGCCAGGCCGGCCGGCGCGCCGAGGACGAGGATGCCGCCGGCGGCGTTGGCGAAGGCGACCAGGGTTTCCTGGATACGCCGGGCGGGCGCTTTTTCGGGGAGCAGCTCCAGGTGGGAACCCGCGCCGGCGTCCAGCAGGGAACGTAATTCCACAGCGTTCACGTCAGCCTCACGGGAGCGGGTCGAAGCGGAAGATGCGCCATTCGCAGCCATAAGGCGCGGCCTTCGGATTGGCGAAGCCGCGTACCCAGACGCGGTAGCGGTTGGGTTGGGGCGCGATGGAGCCATCGCCGCGCCGGTTCAGCACTTCCACATCCACGGCGATGTCGCCGTGGGCGCGCTCTTTGGCGCTATCGGGATAGTAGGCAATTTCCTTGACTTCGGCCATGCTGGTGGTCTGGCCGGGTTCGGCGACTTCGCGGCCGAAGGAACCCTGGATATAGGTCGCGACGACCGTTGGGTCGAGGAGCGCCTGGGCTTTGGGGGTTTCGCCGCCAATGGCCATGTAGAAGGCGACGACGGCCTTTTCGGGGTAGTAGGTCTGGGTCGCCGGGTCGGGCGCGCCAAAGGTGAATTCGATGGCTTTGGCGGCCGGCGGGAACATGGGGCCATCGGGCAGCGGGCGATACGCGCCGGCCTGCGGCCGGTAGACGCTCACCACGGCCAGTTGCGAGCGTTCGAAGGCGCGGTCGAGGACGCGCACCGTGCCGTCGTCCAGGATGTTGATGCCGCCGTCGCCGCGAAAGTTGCCCAGCAGCCCATAGCCGCGCAGGCGCGTTTCGGGGGTCCTGCAGGCGTCGTTCAGGTTGTACCACTGAAAGATCGTCAGCTCGGTGCGGATGCTGTCCTGGGTCTGCCCCCA
>CAIQJD010000395.1 GCA_903872005.1 uncultured bacterium
GCCGGCCGGCGTCGCCGCGTACTCGGGTCTGTCATTTTCATCTTCAATCACAATCTGACATTGTAGCACAAGAGGGGAGATTTGTCAAGTCCTGGAAAATTGCTTTTCCAAAGTTTCTGCGCTCAGATGGATCATCGTCGGCCGGCCGTGCGGGCAGGTGCGCGGCGAGCGGGTCGTCTCCAGCCGGCGCAGCAGCGCGGTCATCTCTTCGTAACTCAAGGTCTGGCCGGCTTTCACTGCCAGGCGCTTGCAGACCGCGGCGATTACCGCCGCATCTTGCTCTCGTTCCAATGGCTTCTCGCCGGCTTCCAGCTCATCGAGAATGTCTTCCAGCGCGCCCACCGCATCGCCACGCCCGCCCAGATCGGCCGGCGCGCCGCGCAACAGAAACGCTGCCTCTCCAAATGGCTCCAGGTCAAAGCCGGCCGAGCGCAGCGCCTCGGCGTGTTCGACCAACAGGCTGCCGCGCCGGCCCGGCCATTGGATCGCCAGCGGCTCCAGCAATGGCTGGATCGCCGTCTCGCCGCGTTCCCGGCGCGCCTGTAGCTCTTCATATAAGATGCGCTCGTGCGCGGCGTGCTGATCCACCAGGTACAATCCGCTCGGCCCCTCGGCAATAATATACATTTGACGGATTTGCCCGACGACCCGCAAGGGCGGCAGACGATCCGGCCCGGCAGCCGGCCCCACATCCTCCATCTCAGCCTGGGTTGCGGCAGGACGCGCCGGCGCGCCGGCGCCCAGCAGCGCCTTGCGCCGTCCCCAATCCCAGCCGGCCGATACCGGCGCTGCCCACACGCTCATATCGGGAGGCGGCGCGCCGGCGATCAGCGTCTGCCGCGTCTGGCGTTGCACCAGGCCGAAGATCTTGCCCGGCTCGCGGAAGCGCACTTCCGCCTTCGTAGGATGCACGTTGACATCCACATCGGCCGGCTCCATCTGGAGCATCAGCACACAGACGGGAAAGCGCCCGACCGGCAGCCAGGTATGATAGGCTTGAATGACGGCGTAACTCAAGTTGCGGTCGTGAATCCAGCGCCCATTCACGAAGAAGATCATCTGCTCGCGGCCCGGCCGGTGCAACGCCGGCAGCCCGATGAAGCCGCTCACAGCGAACCCCGGCGCCGGCTCTTCCGCCGGGCGCACCGCCAGCATCTGCTTGAAAACCTCGACGCCATGCACGCTCAACAACACATCGCTCAGCGCGCCGCTCCCGTCAGAACGGAAGATCAGCCGGCCCTCGCGCAGCAAGCTGAAACGCAGTCCCGGGTAGGCCATGGCATACACCATCACCAGCTCATGGATGTGACCGGCTTCCGTGACCGCCGCGCGCAGGAACTTGAGCCGCGCCGGCGTATTATAGAAAAGATGCTCCACAGTGACGCTGGAGCCGCGCGGCCGGCCAATCGCCTCGTGTCGCGCCAGACGGCCCCCTTCCAGCTCCAACAGCACGCCGGTCGCTTCATCGCCGGCCCGCGTCGTCAACGTCAAGCGGGACACCGCGGCAATGCTGGCTAATGCCTCGCCGCGAAAGCCCAGGGTGCCGATATGCTCCAGGTCTTCAATACATTGCAGCTTGCTGGTAGCATGGCGCGCGAAGGCCAGCTCCGCCTCAGCGCCGGCGATGCCGCTGCCGTCGTCAGAGACGCGCATCAAGCGCCGCCCCCCCTCGGCAATCTCGACCCGAATCTCATGCGCGCCGGCGTCAATCGCATTCTCAATCAGCTCTTTGATCACCGACGCCGGTCGCTCTACCACTTCGCCGGCGGCAATGCGATTGGCGATCTCTGGCGACAATACCCGAATCGTCACACCACCGCTCCGCACATCCAGATTGAGCTAGAGTGTACCGGAGTTCCCGCGCCTGGTCAAACCAGCTAGCACGCCGCACCCCGTAAACTCCTGAAGACCCCACGGGGCTTGCGCCGGCGTCGTGTAATAGCGCTCCGCTGATTGGGTGTGTTTCACATTTTGGGAACGGGCATTGGGGCTGTCGTAGCCTGGCCCCTTGTGGGCGTTTGGGCCTCCGGTCAGACGCGCACAAGGCGCTAGACTACAGCTCACCGAAAACTTGAAACACACCCCTGCTGATTTGACACAATGCGAGGTTGGTAGTATGATACGCCCCGTAGGATGAAGTAGTGCCTGGAAATAGCTGTTTTGTCAACGCCGGGGCTTACATGCTCCGGCGTTCTTTCTGCTACGGTCCCCTTCCTCCTAACACAACATCACGGGAGGACATGTATGTCCCAAAGAGTCATCGGTACAGTCAAGTGGTTCAACGGAAGCAAAGGGTATGGCTTCATCCAACAAGAGGGCGGGCCTGACGTCTTCGTACATTTCTCGGCGATTCAGTCGGAAGGTTATCGCAACCTGGACGAAGGTCAGCGGGTAGAATTCTCAGTCGAACAAGGCCCCAAGGGCCTCCAGGCCGTCAATGTTGTAGCGACAAGGAGCTGAACAGAACATGGGAACGCGACTATTCGTAGGTAATCTGTCCTATCACACCACCGACGAGACGCTTCAGGAACTCTTCGCGGCTTACGGCGCCGTCAAGTCAGCCAGCGTCATCACTGATCGCGAGAGCGGCCGCTCCAAAGGCTTCGCTTTCGTCGAAATGGGCACCGACGCGGAAGCTCAGGCGGCGACGACCGGCTTGAATGGCGCGTCTGTGGACGGCCGGCAGATCACGGTTGCCGAAGCTCGGCCTCGGGCTGAGGGCGCTGGCGGCGGTGGCGGCGGCGGTTCGCGTGGCGGCTTTGGCGGCGGCGAGCGGCGCGGCGGCGGCGGTTA
>CAIQJD010000396.1 GCA_903872005.1 uncultured bacterium
ATCTCTTCGGCGGCCTCCAGGCCGGCCTTGAAAAAGCGGTCGGCCAATTCGTCATTCTGATTGACCGGGTTGGCCGGGTCGCAGGTCTTCTGCAGGCCGTACTTGTCGAGATACTTCTTGATCGTCTGCGGGATAACCCGCGTGTCCCATTCAAAGGTCTCACAGACCGGGCCGGTATGCGCCCGATCCAGAACCTGCAGCAGTCGTTCTCGGTCGACTCCCATGGTATGCTCTCCTCGTGATCCCGAACTAGCTTAAGCAATAACGAGTTGCGACACCGGCGGCTTGACGCCGGCGGCCATCAGCTTGTCGGCCAGCTTGAGCGCGCTGGCGGCATTCTCGGCCCAGCCATCGGCGCCGATAGATTGCGCGAACTCCGCGGTCACCGGGCCGCCGCCGACGATGACGAAGAACTTCTCGCGCAGCCCCAGCTCGTTCAACAGGGTGAGAACTTCGCGCTGATAGGGCAGCGAGGCGGTCATCAGCGCCGAGAGGGCGATGATGTCGGCGCGATGCTCTTTGGCGTTCTTGATGAACTCCAGCGGCGGGACGTTGACGCCGACGTCGGTGACGGTGAAGCCGCCGACCGTGAGCATGGTGCTGACCAGGTTCTTGCCGATGTCGTGAATGTCGCCGGAGACAGTGCCCAGGATGACACGGCCGCCGCCGGAGAGCTTGTCGCCGGCTTTCAGGCGCGGGCGCAGCACGGCCATGCACAGCTCCATCTTGCGGCCGGCGATCATCAAATCGGGCAGATACAGGTCGCCGGCTTCAAAGGCGTCGCCAATCTCGCGGATGGCTTCGGAGGCCACATGGATGGCGCTCAATGCATCTATGTTGGCCGCCACGATCTGCTCGGCCGCGGCGACAGCTTCCTCTTCGGGCGCATCGCTGGTCAGCGCTGCTCGGAATTTCCTCAACAGTTCTTCGGACATCATTTTCCTCCAGGGCGTGATAGGGATATTAGACTCCAGGGTTGGAAACCGGCGCGCCGGCGGCGGCTTGCTTGCGCCGATGCCACTTCAGGTAGCCTTTCGCGTAGGCGTCCTTGCCGCTCAAGAAATCCATCGCTCGAATCTCTTCAGCGATCAACGGCGTGGCAGGATTGACCATTGCCACATCCAACCCCCAGGATACCGCTGCGCTGAGAAAGGCCAGGTCAATCAACGTCGGGTCGGGCATCAGATAGCCGGCGTTGCTGATCCCCAACAGTGTCGGCGCGCCCAGCTCCTCTTTGACGGCGGCGATGGTTTGCAGCGTGACGCGCATCGAATCGGGCATGACCGCCGAAGGCAGACAGATGCAGTCAATCATCACGTCCTGGCGCGGGATGCCATGCGCCTCGGCCGCCTCGACGATGCGCCGGGCCACCAGCAGGCGCTCGTCCAGGGTCAGCGGCACGCCCTTCTCGTAGACCAGCGCCGTGCCGACCACGCCGCCGTAGCGGGCGATGATGGGGAGCATCGTCGCCAGGACGTGGGCTTCGCCGTTGACGACATTGCACATCGCTTTGTAAGGATAGCCGGCCAGCGCCCGCTCCAGGATCGCCGGCTGGCGCGTGTCCATGGCGATGGCGCTGCCGGTTTGCTCGCAGAGCGTCCGGGCGACCCGCGGCAGCAGCTCGGCCTCGTCCAGGCTGCGCTCCATCAACTGCACGTTGATGACCGCCATGCCGGCGCGCTGACCCTGCCGCGCCAGATCCAACAGTGGCCCCAGATCGCCGGCCTGCAAGCGGGCCAACACGCCGGCGTCTTCGTAGCAATAGCCCATCTGGTCGTTGACCAGCAACGTCGGGCTGCCGGCCCCGAAGGGAATCTCGCCGCCGGCGCTGGTCAGGACGCCCGGCGCCGGCTGATGGCCGGGCATGGCTAAACCAATGCCTCTTCGGTGGCGCTATCGAAGGCGTGCAACGCTTCGGGGTCGAAGCGCACCCAGACCTGATCGTCAATGTTGGCCGACATGCGCCCGGGGATGGACGCCTTAATCAGATGTCGGCCGAGTTGCAGCGTCAGCAGGTTCTCCTTGCCCAATGGCTCGGTGATGTAGACTTTGGCCGGCAGGGCATCCTCTTGCGCCGCCCAGAAGACCGTGATGTCTTCGGGGCGCACGCCCAGGATGATCTCAGGCTGGGGCCGGCCGGCCATTGCGGCGCGCAGGGCCGGCGGCAAGGGGTAGACGAAATCGTCGCCGCTGAAGACGCCGGCGTCGCTGCGGCCGGCGATGAAATTCATGGACGGGCTGCCGATGAAGCCGGCGACGAAGACGTTGCGCGGCTTCAAGTAGACCTCTTCGGGCTTGCCGGCCTGCTGAATGCGCCCGCCGCGCATGACGACCAGGGTATCGGCCATGGTCATGGCTTCGGCCTGATCGTGGGTTACGTAGATGGTCGTGACGCCCAGCTCTTTTTGCAGCCGTTTCAGGTCGCCGCGCATGGTCACACGGAGCTTGGCGTCCAGATTCGAGAGCGGCTCGTCCATGAGGAAGACTTGTGGGTTCCGCACGATGGCGCGGCCGATAGCGACGCGCTGCATCTGGCCGCCGGACAACTGGCGCGGCGTGCGCTCCAGGAGGTCCGAGATGTGCAGGATTTGGGCCGTGCGCTCCACGCGTTCTTTGATCTCCGGCCGGGACATCTTGCGCGCTTCCAGCGGAAAGGCGATGTTGCGGAAGACGGTCATGTGCGGGTAGAGCGCGTAGCTCTGGAAGACCATGGCGATGTTGCGATCCCACGCCGGCACATCGTTGACGATGCGCTCGCCGACGTAGATGTCGCCGCCGGTGGCTTCTTCCAGGCCGGCGACCAGGCGCAGCAAGGTCGTCTTGCCGCAGCCCGACGGGCCTACCAGCACAGTCAGCGTCGTATCGGGGACAGTCAACGTTTCGCTCGCCAGGGCGGTGACGGTGCCGAAGCGTTTGTTCAGGTTCTGTACGCGTACTTCAGCCATGAGCTTTACCTCACCCGTATCC
>CAIQJD010000397.1 GCA_903872005.1 uncultured bacterium
AGCATGACTTCGGCCGGCACCACCGGCCTCTACAACTACTACATCGCCGGCTGTGGCTATGTCACCGGCGGCCCGTGGGACTTCGGCGCCGTATGGCGCGGCGCCGCCCTCGCGCCGGCCGACGCGCCAACCGTCGCGGCCAACAATGCCGGGCGCTTCACCGTCAGCCGCACGTCACGCTAGACCAGCTCATTCAAGCGCAAGGAGAGCCAGACCGACTATGACGACCACGATCCTCAAGCGAATTTGGGTTCCTCTGCTCACGATTGGCATGATCCTGGCCCTTGGCCTGAGCATCGCCTCCTGGCCGAGCGCGTCGGCTTCGCCGAACTCGACCCCGACCATCGTCATGCGTCTCCCATTGACGACGTTGGCCGGCATTGCCGAAGGCAACCCGAGCCTCTCCTTCGGCTCCGCGCGCGCCGGCCAGGCCACCGTCGGCTGGAATCACCGCGCCGATTGGGGCCGGCGTCGCGCGCTCCTGCGCTTCGACCTGAGCCAACTGCCGGCCGACGCGCAGATTCAAGAAGCGCGCCTGGTCGCCAACATAGCGGCGGCCGCCGGCCTGGAATCCCTGGACGTCACCGTCAGCCCCATCCTGGCGGATTGGCAGGAGGGCCAGACGAACTGGCTGAAACAGCCGGCCCGCTCCGCCGACTACGTCCAGGCAACTCTCGGCCAGGCCGGCCGCGCCGCCTGGGACATCTCCGACTGGGCGCGCGCCTGGCAAAGCGACCCGGCCGCCAATCACGGCCTGCTCCTCGATAGCCTCGCCGACTACCCCGAAGACAACCAGCGCACGCTGGATCACTTCGTCCTGGAAGTCAGCCTGGCCGGTTCATCCACCACGCTGACCCTCGCCATCACGGAACGGCGCGATCCCGTGCCGGCCGGCGAACAGGCGGAATACGACCTGTCCGTCGCCAACGCCGGCGCCACGTCGGCGCTCGCCCCGACTCTGAGCGTCGCCCTGCCGGCGCGCGCCCGCTTCGTCTCCGCCAGCGACGGCGGCGTCTACACCATCGGCTCCGATGGCGCCGGCATCGTCCGCTGGAGCCTCAGCGACATCGCCGGCAGTCACAGCTATCGCGTCTTCCTGACCCTGCTGGTCGCCGCCGATGCGCCGGCCGGCAGCCATCTCATCCTGACCGGGCGCGCCCAGGCCGCCAATAGCGCCGCTGTCTCCGCGACGGCCGATACGACCGTCGGGCCGGCTTCCACGCCCACGATCACCCCAACGCCCAGCCGCACCTCGACGCCCTCGCCGACCCGCGCGCCGGCCACCGGCGCCCCCACCCAGACCCGGCTCCCTACCGCCAGCCCAACAGCGATCCCAACCCTGATGCCATGCGGATCAGAGCGCGTCTATAACGGCGACTTTGAGTTTCTCGGCGATGGTTGGCAGCTCCTGGGCGATAGTCCCCCGCTCATCGTCGCCTGGCCGACCCACGGTGGAACCTTCTCCATGATGTTGGGCAGCACAGGCTTCCAGGATCAGCTCGGCGATAGCGTCGCCCGCCAGAATGTGCGCATCCCGGCGGACACGACCAGCGCCCACCTCACATTCTGGTACCAGATTTCCTCGGAAGAGAATGACCCACGCTACGACTGGTTCGACGCCATGCTGCTCGACCCCGCCGGCCGCGTCGTCAACTATCTCTTCAAGCGCGGCGCTTCCGCCTCCGACTGGATCATGGCCGACTTCAACGTCAGCGCCTATCGCGGCCAAACCCTGCAACTGCAATTCCGCGTCCACAACGACGGCAACGCCGGCTCTACCCTGGTCTATCTCGACGATGTCTCGCTGTGCGCGGCACGCCCGGCCGGCCCAGAGCCTCTCGCCACACCTTGGCCCGGCATCTGCGCGCTCCCCGGCAACTTGCCGGACTACGCGCCGGCCGGCCCGCCCGACTTCAGCGCGCAGCAGGACGAATCCTGGGTGTCCCCAAACACCAATACGTGGTCCTATGATGGGCCGGCCGCGGCCGCCGACATCCTCTGGCAGCTCGATGCCCAACGCGAGCCGGCCAACGCGCCGCCTCCGCCGAACGTATCCGATAGCTACGCCCTGGTGCAGACCTACGGCGCCTGGGATGACCACGCCGCCGAGAACGTCACGCCGCTCATCGCCGACCTGGCCCGCCGCGCGGATGCTGATGGCGTGACATCTGGCGACCATCATGCCGGCGTGCGCCCCGCCGACCTGCGCGCCGGCCTGGAAGCCTATCTGGCCGCGCCGCAACGCAACCTGAGCGCCGCCTGGGAGGTCTTGCTGCAACCGACGCCGACGGCGGCAGAAATGCGCCAGCGCGTCGCCGCCGGCGACGGCGTCGTCCTTCTCCTCGGCTTCTGGCAATGGACCTCGACCGGCTGGAGTCGCCTGGGCGGGCGCTATGTCGCCCTGGCCGGCGTCGGCTGCGACGACAGCCGCGTCGCCATCAGCGATCCGCTGCGCGATGCCGCCGAGCTGGGCTTCCCCGGCGATGTGCGCCCAATGCCTGATCACGCGCACCCGGCCATGCCCCCCTACCCACCCGACGACATCCACAATGACGCCGCCTGGCTCTCCCATGATATCTATGCGCCGGCCCAAATGGATGGCGCGTGGAGCCTGGCCGGCTATGCGCTGCATCCAGCCAGCATTGCCGATTCCCTCGGTCACAACTTCGCCCCCGACCAACCGGTCTTGCCGGCCGCCAATCCGGCTTTGCCCATCGTCGCCCGCGTCGACTACGCGGTCATCCTGCACGGGCGCGCCGGCGCGCAGTCGTCGCCCACCGATGCGGCCGCGTCTGCAGCCGTCGCCATACGCCTGCAGATCACCCAGGAAGGCCGGCCGCCGGCCCCCCACCCATCCTATGTGACGCCCATCCTGGTCAGCTTCACGCGCCCCGGTGAGATCGCCCCACGCGCCTTCTTTGCCGCCCAGACGAACGAAAGCGGCATCGCCGCCTTCAGCGCCGCCCTGGAACCCGGCCAATGGGAGCTACGCGTGCGCGGCGCGCACACCCTCGGCCTGCTCCATCCCTGGGCGCTGGTGGAGCCGGGTGGAGCCAACATCACCCTGCATACGCTGCCCGAAGGCGACGCCAATGCGGACAACGCGGTAGCCATCGCGGACCTCTCGCTGCTGGCAAACACCTATGGCGCGGCATCCGGCGGCGCCGGCTTTGACGCCCGCGCGGACTTCAACCAGGACGGCCAGGTCAACGCGGCGGATCTCGCCCTCTGGACCGCCAATCACGGCCGGCGCGGCGATGTCGCCGCCCAGACCTCGCCGGCCGACGCCACCCTGAGTCTGGACTATCTCAGCCTCAGTCGCTCCCTCACGCTGGGAGGCGTCGGACTGACCCTCTACCCATCCAACACCAAGACTTCGGTGGGTCGCATCTTCCCGGTGACTCTGCGCGCCGAAAGCCTGGACCAGGAGATTGACGCCGCCGAAATTCATCTCGAATTTGACCCCACGCGCCTGCAAATCGTGGATGCGGCCGGCCTGCCGGCGACGACCGTCCAGCCGGCCGCCGGCCCCTCGACCATCATCCTCAATCGCGTCGACAACCAGCTCGGGCGCATTGACTTCATCGCTGCCCAATGGGCGCCGCCCTATCCGCCCACTTCGACCGACATCGCCAGCTTCTTCGTCAAGGCGCTGGCGCCAACCAGCGCTTCCTGGTTGCGCTTCGCGACGGTTCCCGGCCGGCGCGCGGCCGTGGCGCGCCAGGGCGAAGACGTGACCCACGTCTTCTACGCGCTCAACGTAGGCATTGATGGAAGCAGCGTGCACCTGCCGCTGCTGGTGAAGAAGAGATAGGAGGCCCTATGCATCCCCTGGTGCAACTCGCCCATCAGACCATTGCGTCCTATGTCCGCGCCCATCAGAAGCCGCGCCCGCCGCATCCGCTGCCGGCCGACATGAGCGAGCGCGCCGGCGTCTTCGTCTCCATCCACGAGAAGGACGGCGAGCTGCGCGGCTGCATCGGCACCATCGAGCCAACGCAGCCCAATCTGGCCGAAGAGATCATCCAGAACGCCATCAGCGCGGCCACGCGCGACCCGCGCTTCCCGCCGATACGCCCGGCCGAGCTGGATGGCCTCGTCATCAACGTGGATGTGCTGACGCCGGCCGAGTTGATCGCCGGCCCCGAGCAGCTCGACCCGCGTCGCTACGGCGTGATCGTGGAATCCGGTTGGCGGCGCGGTCTCTTGCTGCCAGACCTGGAAGGCGTGGATACGGTCGAGGAGCAGGTAGACATCGCCCGACGCAAGGCCGGCATCGGCCGCGCCGAGAAACTGACGCTCTACCGCTTTGAGGTCAAACGCTACTACTGATTGCCGATTGTTCGACGAACGCTCCCCGGCCGGCCGCGCCAGTGATTGGCGCGG
>CAIQJD010000398.1 GCA_903872005.1 uncultured bacterium
CCGGCCAACGTGATAACGTGGCCGGCGGACATCTACTTAGAGAAAGAGGTGAGCAATGAAGTTGTCAGAAGAAATGCGACGGCTGACTCAGCTCTTTCAGGCGACCCATGACCTCCGCACAGAGACGGTGACCAGCATTCGGACCAACACGACCAAGCAGTTGCAGCAGCAACGGGAGTCCCTGGCGCAGACGGCTGCGGACGCGGCCAAGCAACGCGCTGACTTTCGCGAGGGTATTCAGGAAGATGTCGCTGGCCTACGCCAGGATGCCGCGGATTTCTTGCAGCAGGCAGACGCTTCTCTGAACCAGACTTCGACGGAAGCAGCCCAGGCGAGAGCCGAATTCCGTGGTGATCTGCGACAGGCGGTTGGGGCCTTGTGCAACGATGCGAGAGAGCAGGTACGTGATCAAAGCGCAGTGCGTCAGGCGGAAGCCGCAGAACAACTGCAGGCGCGCTCATCTTTTGTGCGTGACAAGCGCCAAGAGACGGCGACTCTCCTGACCACAGCGGGGGACAGTCTTCAGGCTGTCGCGACGATCGGCGCCCAAGCGCGGGCCGGCTTCCTGCAAGGCGTGCAACTTGATGTGCAACAGTTGCGCGCGGAGACGGCCGGCTTCTTGAGCGAGTCCGATGCGGCCCGCCAGGCCGAAGCGGCGCAAGATGCTGAAGCGCGCGCCGATTTCATCGGCAGCGTTCGCGCCGATGTGCTTGCGTTGCGGCAAAGCGTTCTGGATCAGCGCGAACAGACCGTGACGGCTCGGCGTATGTTGCATGCCGATCTGAATGAATCACGGCAGGTCTGGCGCAGCTACAATATGCTGATGCAGACGCATAAGGGGCGCAAGCCGGCGCCTTCTAGCAGCGCCAAGCCGGTTGCGACTCCAGCGCCAGCCCCCGTGGCTGCGCTCGCTCCAGCGCCGGCCCCTGTGGCAGCGCCCGCGCCCGTGGCAGCGCCCACACCCGTCGCTGCAGATTCTCTCACCGCCATCCGTGGCATTGGTCCGGCTACGGAAAAGCTCCTGAACGAACAGGGCATTCTGACCTACGCTGGGCTGGCAGCGACGGCTCCTGAGGCGTTGCGTGTGCTCCTTGGGGAGCGCGGCCGGTTGGCGAAGGTGGAAGAATGGATCGAGCAAGCCGGAAAGTTAGCTGGGTCAGCTTGAAATGAGGACCGCCGAGCATTGCTCGCGCTGCTGAGGCACGCGGGACGTGAGCGGCGGTCATCTCTCCATCCCGAGCAAAGGCGTCGCGAAGGACGAGCGAGGGATGGAGACAAGCGCCAGTTTTTTGTTGGGGACTTGTTCTGCTAGATGATTCGCTAGATGAAGTAGCCCACGTGGAGAGAAGCGCATGTACCTGGGCGAGAGACGCATCCGATCGGCGGGGCGCACCAGCGGCAGCATCGAAATCACGTTGCCGGCCGAATTGCACGCGCTGGAAGGCGTGGAGTGTCGGTTGACCGTGCGCGATGGCGCCCGACCGGAAGTTGTGTTGCAGCCGGACCTGGGCGCCGCGCAGGGGCTATTCATGGAGTGGTGGCGCAATCTACGTCAGGGGTTTGAAGAGGTGGACGAGATCGGCGATTTCGCGGCGGCCGATTTCACGCTGACGCTCTTCGCGCCGCAACATTGGCAAGAGCGTCCGCCTCTGGTGTATGCCGACGCGCTGGCGCTCCTGGCACAGAGAGAGCGTGGCGGGAGCGCCGATCCGGAGGCGCTGACGCGCATTCTGGCGTCGCTGGCCGTCGTGGCCGGCTATCGGCTGGGACTGGATGGCGCGCTGGCGCAGGCATTCGGCGATGCCGTGGCCTATTTGGTGACCGGCGCGACCGCCGGCCTGGGTACGGACTTCGAGCGCGGCATGGCGCACGAGGCGTTTTGGGGCGGCGGACAGGGACGCGCCGGCGCATTGGCGCTGCACAACGAAAATGCGTGGCGTCAGGCGCGCAGCGGGTTCCGGCGCATCTTCGAGCGGTTCTGTGCGTGGCAAAAAGATGCGTTCAGCTACGCGGCGGCGCGTGAACATTGGTATCGGGCATTAACGGCCGAAATGAGTGTATGGGCTACACCTATTGAATGGGCGGCAAGCAGATAGCCGCAGGAGGCAAAGGAGACTATGGCGAATGATGTGAAGATGACAACCGTTGGCGTTGCCCCGACTGTCCTGTCGGTGCAGCCGCGCTCGGATTTTGTGGAGACGCGCACCATCTGGGAGTTGCGCGATCGGGCGCTGGCCTATCTGAAGGCCGGCTTCCCGGTCCATTTCCGCGGGCCGGCCGGCACGGGCAAGACGACCCTGGCAATGCACGTGGCGGCGCAATTGGGTCGGCCGGTGATGTTGATTGTCGGCGACGAGGAGTTCGCCACCTCGGACCTGATTGGCGGCCAGTATGGCTATCGTTATCGCAAGGTCGTAGACCGTTTCATCCATTCGGTGCTGAAATATGAAGAAGATGCTACGCAGCGGTGGGTGGATCATCGCTTGACCACGGCGTGCCGCGAAGGGTTCACCCTGGTCTATGATGAATTCACGCGCTCGCGTCCTGAGGCGAACAACGTGCTGCTGGCGGTACTGGAAGAGCGTCTGCTGGTATTGCCGACGATGAGCCGAGAGGATGCGTATGTGAAGGTGCATCCGGAGTTCCGCGCGATCTTCACGAGCAACCCGCAGGAGTATGCTGGCGTCCACGAGGCGCAAGACGCTCTGAGCGACCGGTTGGTGACGGTGGATGTGGATTACTACGATCGCGATACCGAAGTGAACATCGCGGCGGCGCGCTCCGGGCTTTCGCTGGAGGATGCCGGCAAGATCGTGGATCTGGTGCGCGAGTTCCGCGCATCCGGGGAGTACGATCAGGCCCCGACGCTGCGGGCGTGCATCACCATCGCGCGCGTGACTGCCATGCAAGGTTTGCGCCCCTCGGTGGCCGAGCCGCGTTTCGTGACGATCTGTCTAGACATCTTGGAGTCCAAGGTCAATTTCGTCAGCAAGGCACGCGAGCGGCGCGTGCAGCAGCGCAAAATGCTGTTGAGCCTGATCGAGCATCATTGCGGGGTGTGAACCGCGAGGAGGGAGCGCAAGGGATATGACCACCAAGCCGAAGAGCAACATCACGCGCGGGATGCGCGATATGACGACGATCCAGGGGCTGCGTCACAAGGTGCTGCCGAAGAATCGCGAACAGGCGGTTATGGAGTTGGCGCGTTTGGAGCATGAGAAGGCGCGCCTGGAGCGTGAGATTGCGATGTGGGTTGGCAATCAGCGCCGGACGGAAGCGCGGCTGCACAACATCAATCAGCGCCTGGCCCTTTTGGAGACGATGTTGCACCCGGATGGGGCCAGCAGCAGCAAGCCGGCGCGCACCGGCCGGCGCAGCGGTGAAGACGAAGATGACGACGATCCGCAGTCGTGGCATGAGGTTTCCATCTCGTACTAGTCGGGGAGGCAAACAACATGGAAAAGGTGACGATCAAGAGGCGTGTGAGGACGCATCGGGACATTCGGACGATGCGCTCGTTGTTCACGCACACGGGGCCGGGCAGAGGGAACTGGTTGCGCCTGCAAGAGTCGGAGCA
>CAIQJD010000399.1 GCA_903872005.1 uncultured bacterium
CGTCGGCGAGGAGCCGCTTGACCTGGCCCCAGGCGCCGGCCCCGTCCACATCGCGCCCGAAGATGTACGCCGCGCCTTCGTTGCCACTCTCGCCTACGCTTTCATAGTAAGCGCCGGCCACGATGGTCGCGTTGTGGATGGCAACCGACATGCCGAAGCGGCTGTCGTAGGAGCTATCACTGCCGCTCAGCTTCTTGACCTGCCCCCAGGCGCCGGCCCCGCCGGCGTCTCGCTCGAAGACATAAGCCGCGCCGGAGCTCGAAATATCGCCCACATCGGCCATAGGGGCGCCCACGACGATGGTCGAGCCGTAGATGGCGACCGACAGGCCGAAGAAGTCCAGGGAGGTACCGTCAGCGGCGACCAGTTTCTTGGCCTGGCCCCAGTTGCCCGGGCCGCCGGCGTCCCGCTCGAAGACGTAGGCCGCGCCTTGTATCGCGTTGCCGTTCACAGTGGCGTAGGGCGCGCCGGCCACGACCGTCGTGCCGGCGATGGCGACCGATGCGCCGAGGGAGTCGTTGCCCGCGCCGTCAGCGGCGATCAACTTCGCGATCTGATCCCACTGCTTCGGCCCGCCTGCGTTGCGCCCGTAGACGTAAGCCGCGCCCTGACGGTAGTTGTAGCCCACCCCGGTAGATGGCGCGCCGCTGACCATCCGGTCGCCGCTGACGCCGATGGAGGCGCCGAACTTGACTTGAGCATACCCATCGGCCGGGAACACCTTCTTGACGCTCAGCGTGACGTCGCTGGCCCGCACCTCACCTTCCAGCGCGCTCACGTCCGGCGTGGCCGGTTCTGCGGCGACGGCCGGCAGAGCCGGCAGCAGGGCGATCACCAGGATCGCCAATAAGAAGAAACGACCCATCACATGGTGCATCCGAATCCCGCGCAAACCGCTCATGATAGTCCTTCCTCCTCAGTAAAGACAAGAATAGCCGTGATTGCAGCCGATAGCCTACTTCCCGCGTCTGAATTTACCCTCCTGTGGTATGCCTGGTACGGGTCATGCATACGATGTGGCGGCGCAGCCACGTTTCAGCCGCAAACAGGATAATCTCCCGCAGACTCGAAGTCTGCGGGAGATCGGCGTTTTGGATTTGGGAAGGCCGGCGTCCTATTGATACAACCGCTGTATGTAAATGGCGTTGGCTTTGGCCTGCCCCACGACGGAGATGAAGTCAATTTCCAACAGCCCGTCTTTCACATCTACGTAGCAGACCTGATCCGGCGCGGCGGTGTAGCGCGCCCCGCCGGCCGCCACAAACGGGTCATAGTTGGCAAAGCAGATCTTCTTTTCGGCCATCACGGTGAACTTGCGCTTGCCGGCCGTATTCCAGTACGTTTCCGCATGCTTGAAGGTTAGCATATAACGCCCATTGGGCACGCCGAACTTGTAGCCCGGCTTGACCGAGCCGCTCCACAGGCGTTCGGTCTGGTAGAGCTTGTCATCTTCCGTGCCGGCGATGGGTTGCGTGGTGGTGCGCCCGCCAATGCCGATGTAGCCCCACGTCACGCCGCCTGGCCCCAGCGTCGGCCACGGCCGGTCGGCCAGCCACAGATTGCCGGCTACGTCCGTGACCTTCGGGCCGGCGCTGTTCACCCGCATCCCGAAGGGCGCATACATGTTGACCACCTCAGCGGTCTCTGAGCCGGCGGCGATCGTCACGTTGTCAATGGCGGCCAGCTCGCCGAGAAACCCATCCGTGACCGGGTTGCTGGCGACCACCTGGCTGAGCAGGCCCCACTGGTTCGCACCGGCCGTATTGCGCCCGAAGAGGAAGGCCATGCCGGCGTCCTTCTGGACATAGTACGCGTCGGGCGCGCCGACCACGATGGCCGCGCCGCTGATGGCGACCGCCGCGCCGAACCGATCGCCCGGCTCGCCATTCGCCGCGCTGAGTTTTTTGAGCAGGCCCCACTGTTGATAGCCGCCCTGATCGCGCTCGAAGACGTAAGCCGCGCCCTGACTCTTGCCATCCACCCAGGCGCGTTCCGCCCCGACGACGACGGTAGTGCCGCTCATGCCAACGGCCCCGCCAAAGTAGGCGTCCTCGGCCGGATCATCGGCGACCAGCTTCTTGACCTGACCCCAGTCGTCGGCCCCGCCGGCGTCCTTGCCAAAGAGATACGCCGCGCCGGCGCCATTCAATCTGCTCACGCGCGCCGAGTCAGCGCCCACGACGATCCAATCGCCGGCCACGGCCGCCGCTATGCCGAAGTAGTCGCCCGCCTTGCCGTCGCTGGCCGCCAGCCGCTTGACGAAATTCCAGTTGCCGGCCCCGCCGACGTCGCCCTGGAAGATATAGGCGACGCCCTGCTGATCCTTGCCGTCCACCAGGGTCTCGGCCGCGCCCACCACGATGGTAGATTCGTAGATCGCGACGGACTCGCCGAAGTGATCGAAAGCCTGGCCGGCGGTCAACTTCTTCGTCTGACGCCAGACGCCGCCGGCGTCCGGCGCAAAGACATAGGCCGCGCCCTGATCTTCCTGGCCGGCCACATCGGCGTCCGGGGCGCTGATCACCACGGTCGTGCTATACATGGCAACGGCCCAGCCGAAGTAGTCGTCCTTCGCTCCGTCGCCGGCCGTCAGCCGCGCAAGCTCGCCCCATTGCCCCGGCCCGCCCACGTTGCGCCCAAAGAGGAAGACCGCGCCCTGTTGGGTATTCGTCCCCAGATCCAGGTATGGCGCGCCGACGGCCATCACATCGCCGCTGATGCTGACGGCGTGACTGATCACGCCATCCGGCATGATGGCCTGCGTCTCGCTCAAGGCGATGTCGCTGGCGCTCACTTCGCCCGCAGCGCCGGCGGACTCATCCGTAGTCGCCGATGGATCGTCGGCGATGGCCGGCGCGCCCGGCAGGAGGACGATCACCAGGATCGCCAACAAAAAGAACCGCCCCAGCGTATGTAGCTTCCGAAAGGTGTGCAAGTGATCCATGCTTCTCCCTGCCTGTGATCGCGGCCAGACCCATCGCGCGCTCCAAATAGATGCCCCACGCGGCCTGTTCATTCTAACGCCGGCCGATAGCTTTGTCAAACGGGGTTCCTGTGCTACAATCGCGCCATGCAGATCACCCTCCGTCTGGGCGACCCGTTGTGGCGCAAAGTGGGCCAACGCCGGCTGCCTTTAGAGTTGACCGAGGGCCAGACCGCCGCCGATGCGCTGGCCCTGTTGGCGGCGCGCTTTCCGGCGGCCGGCGCCGATCTTCTCCCCGACGGCCAGAGCGCCCAGGAGCGGCTGCCCTACCATCTATTCGTCAACCACCGCAAGATCCCCTGGGACGCGGCCGGCGCGACGCCCCTGCGCGACGGCGACCAGGTGGTCGTCTTCCTCATCGTCGTCGGCGGGTGATGCCCCGCCCACAGGTTGCCATGACTCGTCTAGCACGCGCTTTCTTTGAACAGAATACCCTGGATGTGGCGCGCGGCCTGCTGGGCTGCCGGCTGGTGCGCGTCCTGGAAGATGGCCGGCGGCTTGCCGGCGTCATCGTCGAGACCGAAGCCTATGTCGGTGAAGAGGATCGCGCCTGTCACGCCGCTTGCGGCCGCACGGCGCGCAACGCGGTGATGTATGGGCCGGCCGGCCACGCCTACGTCTACTTCATCTATGGCATGTACTACTGCATCAACGTCGTCGCCGAGCGCGAGGGCTTCCCGGCGGCGGCGCTGCTGCGCGCCCTGGAGCCATGCGAGGGGCTGGATGTGATGGTGGCCAACCGCGCCGGTCGGCCGCCGCGCGAGCTGACCAGTGGGCCAGGCCGGTTGTGCCAGGCCCTGGGGCTGGATCGGCGCTTCAATGGGCGCGACCTGTGCGCCGACGCCGAGCTATTCCTGGAGGCCGGCGCGCCGCCGGCGCAGATCGTCGCCAGCCGGCGCATCGGCATCACCAATGAGGATGCCCTGGCCCGCGAGCGGCCCTGGCGCTTCTACGCCGCCGGCAACCCCTTCATCTCCCGCAAAGAGAAAACCCCCTTGTCATCCGTCTCTCCTTGACCTATAATGAGAGCAGCACATACAGAGCCGGCCGCACGCCGGCGAGGATGGCTGCCATGGACAAACGACATCGTGCGCGTCGCGCCAGATTCCTGCGCCTGACCGTCTACCTCTGCGCGCTGCTGGCGGCGCTGGCCGGCAGCCTCTCGGCCCACGCCGAAGGCGCCGGCCGGGTAGACCTGCTCCTGGTTGACGGCGCGGTGACGCCCAGCGTCAAGACCTACATTCTGCGCGGCATCGAGGCGGCCAGCGCCGACGGCGCCGACGCCCTGGTGATTCAACTGGACACGCCGGGCGGCTCGGTAGACCTGACCAGCGACATCACCCAGCGCATGTTGGCCGCGCCGCTCCCGATCATCGTCTATGTCGCGCCCAGCGGGGCGCACGCGGCCTCGGCCGGCACGTTCATCACCCTGGCCGGCCATTTCGCCGGCATGGCCCCCGGCTCCAGCATCGGCGCGGCCAGCCCCGTCTCCGGCGGCGGGGCCGAACTCGACGCGACCGAGAAGGCGAAGTCCATCGCGATCCTGGAAGCGGACATCAAGGGACTGGCGCGTCGGCGCGGCGAGAAGGCTGCCGAATGGGCCGGCCTGGCCGTGCGCGAAGCCAAAGCCGCAACCGCCGAAGAGGCACTGCAACTGGGCGTCGTAGATGTCATCGCCGCGGATGTGCCCGATCTGTTGCGCCGCCTGGATGGGCGCACCGCCGAGGTCGCCGGCCAGCCGGTCACGCTGCGCACGGCCGGCCTGCCTATCCAAACGATCCCCATGACGCCGGTCGAGCGCGTGCTGCACGTCATCACCGACCCCAACATCGCCTTCATCCTGATGACCCTGGGTGTGAATGGCCTCCTCTTCGAGCTTTCCAACCCGGGCAGCTTCCTGCCCGGCGTCATCGGCGGCATCTGCCTGCTCCTGGCGCTCTACTCCCTGGGCGTCCTATCGGTGAACTATGCCGGCCTGCTCTTGGTTGCGCTCTCCTTCATCTTGTTCATCGTGGACGTGAAAGCGCCCACCCACGGCATCCTGACGATCGGAGGGGTTGTGTCCTTCATTCTCGGTTCGCTCATCCTGTTCAATTCGCCCTACGCGCGCGTCTCCACGGCCCTGGTGGTGAGCGTCGGCGTGGCAGTGGGCCTCTTCTTCGTCTTCGTGGTGGCCAAAGCAGCAGCCACCTTGCGCCGCCGGCCGATGACCGGCTCCGAAGGGCTGGCCGGCCAGATCGGCGTGGCGCGCACGCGGCTGGTCCCAGAGGGGATGGTCCTGGTCGAGGGCGAGCTTTGGAAGGCGCGGGTTGAGGATGCCGCGACGGTAGAAGCCGGCCAGTCTGTGGTCGTGGTGCGCCGCGATGGCTTCTGCCTGTGGGTGCGGCCGGCGGACCAATAGCCTCCCCGATACGCGCAAAGAACAGGGGTCTCGATCCATCAGATCGAGACCCCTGTTTCATTGGTCGCGCCAGTTAACGGCGTCCGTGGGCCGGCTATTCGTAGAATCGGAAACTCGCGGTCTGCTCCGTATCGTCAGGGAAGCGCAGGATGAGCGTGCCGCACCAGTGGTTCCATTGCCAGTCGGTGACCCACAAGTACGTATACTGATCGGCGGCCGCATCATACGCCAGCCCGCCCCCTTCTGTGCTCAACGGGTCACCCATGGCCGCGCCGGTGCGACAGACGGTCTGCTGGAACTTGGGATAGCCGGCGACGAAGATATTCTCCCCGAAGTCTCTCCCCAGGCTGAATTCGACTGGCAGAATCCGGCCGGCGCGCACCCGGTTCACCGTAGGCTCGTTACGCACCGGCGTGAAGAAGCCAGCGAAGACGAACGGCGACGTCACGCTCATCGTCGTGACGTCGGTCACGCCGACGTAGAAGGCGCTGCTCAAATCCAGGGTATTGGTCACCGGCAGGGCAAACCAGGCGGTGATGGTGTAGACGCCGAGGGGTTGGGACGGGATTTGCCAACTGGCGCGCCCGGCGTAGTCGGTGAACGCCACGTTGGTATAGCGCCGCACGCCGGCCGCATTCTCCACGGTCAGGGCCGTCGGCTTGCCGGCCAGCGGGAGGTCGGCGCTCGTAATAGTCGCCGTGACCAGGGCGGTCGCTCCCAGTTCCACATTCAGCGCCGTTGGCTCCAGCGCCGCCTGGGCGACGCCGGGCGTGATCTCGAACGATCCGCTCACGTGGGCGCCGGTATAGGTCTCATCGCCGGCGAACTCGGCGCTCAGCGTATAACTCATCGGCTGCGCCACCAGGAAGAACCGCGCTGTCGCCCAACCCTCGGCGTCGGTGACTGCCAGCCGGCCCTGATCTCCCAGGTAGAACGTGATCGGCAGGCCGGCAATGGGCGCCCCATCGTGCGCGGCGAGCGCGGTGAATTCCTGCTGCCCGCCATAGACCCCGCTGGCGGCCGGCGATTGCAGCGCCAGATCCACAGAGAGCAGCCCGACGGATGGGGCGGCCGGGTCTACACCGACGCGGTAGTAGCGGCCCTCGTTGGTCATCATCGTCACCAGGCCCACGCCATTGGCGGCCTGCACGACGAAGCGCAAGTCCGCGGCGGATGCGCCGGCCAGGGTCAGCGTCCCGATCCACTGCCGCGAGTCATTGTCCATCTGCGTCAGGTTCAACGGCAGCCAGACGCCCGACGCGCCGCCGTCCCCAAAGGTATAGACGATCCATACTTCCTGGATGCCGGCCGATGGATCGCCAATCACGGTGACGTTGAAGTCCACCGTGCCGGCGGCCGGGTTGACGCTGGAACCGATCTGCGCGATGTCCGGCGGGTCGGCCAGGGCCGGCTGATTGACCCAGTTGGGGTCAGCGCTGGGGTATTCGCCGACGTTGCTGCTGTAGTACAGGCGAAAATCCATATCGTCGAAGCGCCGCAGCAAACCAGTCAGCGAGCCGGGGGTAGTCGAGCGGTATTGCGCCGGCATCCAGGCCAGGCGGGTCGGCCCGCCGGCGCTATTCAGCGCGTCGAAGTAGTTGACGTTCCACGGGCGCACCGGGTAGAAGATGTCTGAGAAGAAGGCCGGGTGCGCGGCGCGCAGGTCGTCGGTGGCTGCGCCGGTCAGGGGCAGCCGGCCGAGCAGGTCGGTGTACGTCCCGCCGCGCCAGCCGACGCCGCGCAACACATAGTCCGCCAGCGGCGCGGTCACGTTGAGCAGATCCAGCGGCAAGACCGGCTCGGCCGGGTTGACCACCACGCCATCCGGGCCTTGCAGGTAGACGGCTTCTCGCTGCGTGGGCGCGCCGCCGCCCGACGACAGCACATCCAGCGTGACGCTCTCTTCGGTGAGCGTGGCATCCACATGAATATCCGCGTAGCGCAGGCCCAGCGCCGCGCCGGGGTTGCCGGCGAAGGCGGTCGTGCTGTCCACGATGGAGGCGTCGGCCGGCGCCGGCATGCGATGGGGCAGGTTGAATTGCAACATCGGCAGGCCGAAGAGCGTGGCTTCCAGCACCGACTTTTCGTGGATGCCGCGCAGCAGCGGCGTATTGGCAAGATACGCCTGCTTGGCTTTCGCCAGC
>CAIQJD010000400.1 GCA_903872005.1 uncultured bacterium
CCAATGTACCCGTGATCCTCTTCGTTGAGCGTGTACCAGACGACGATCTCGATGCCCCGCTCGCGACAGTACTGCACCGCGAGATCGAGCGGATCCCAGGTGCGATAGTCGAAGCGAGTCTGGCGCGCCGCCGGCTTGCCCCACTGCGAGCGCGCCTTGTCCGAGAGCATCGCATTGAAATCTACTTTATGCCCGAAACGTTCCACGTCGCTGGTGTGCCAGATGTTCTCCAGACGCGTCTGGTACATGGCAAGGCCGCCCCCGAAGGCGCGCCAGTAAACTTTGGTGATGCCGGCGCTCAAGCATTTGTCCAGGATGCGCTGGACGCCCACCTGGCCCCAGTTGCCAAACTGCGCGGCCCAGTCTACGTGCGACACCACTGCGCTGACTCGAAACCCCTTCATCGTGCCTCCCTGTCCCTGCGGCGCGCCGCAGGCGCTACATGATCGGAACCAGCGTCCGCAACGCTTCCAACAAGCGATCGACTTCCTCGGCCGTATTGAAGCTGGCGACTGAGATGCGAATGCCGGCAAAGTCCGTCTGGAACTTCACCACGACCCGATAGTCGCTCCAGATGCGCTCAATCAGCGCATGCACCCGCGCCTCCGGCCACCCCGGGAAGCGCAGGCTCGTGATGCCCGAAGAGACTTCCCAGTCATACGGGCCGAGCACTTCAAAGCCGGCCAACTGCCGCAACCCATCGCGCAATCGCAGGGTCAAAGCTCGCCCATGCGCCTCGATGACGTCCAGCCCGATCCGCATGAAGGCTTCGATCACCCAGCCGGCGCCTACCCGCAGGCTCATGCTCTCCGTGCCAATCTGCGTCTGGCTGGCCGCCGTGAGCGGCGCCGCCAGGACGCTCCCTGGCTCTGGATGCGGGAGCAAGTTGGGATAGTAGTCCGGCAATTGTGCGCGCGCCACGTAGAGATAGCCGATGCCGGCCGGCCCCAGGAGCCACTTATGCACCGAGCCGGCATAGAAGTCCGGCCCCACCGCCGCCACGTCAACCGGGAACTGCCCCACAGCCTGCGCTCCATCCACCAGCACCTTGACGCCGCGCGCGTGCGCCAGCGCGGTCGCCTCTTGGACCGGCAGGCGCCGGCCGTCCAGGCATGACGAGTGACTGATGATGAGCAAGCGATGATCGGGCGTCAGCCGGCGATCCAGCTCCTCCAGGAAGTGCGCCGGCGAGAAGACCCCCGCATCCTCCGTAGGGATGATGGTCGCCGGCCGGCGCGTGATTTCCTCAAGCCGCCGCTTCAACATGCGCGTGCTGATATGCTCGTGATCCGAAAGCGCCAGGCCATCGCCGGCGCCCCACGCCAGGCTGCTCACCGCCATCCGGGTGGACGTAGACGTATTCTGCGTCCAGGCAACTTCATCCGTCCCGATATGCAGCAACGTCGCCAGCGCGCGGCGCGCCCGTTCTGCATGCTCCACAAAATGGGAGTAGGCTCCCCCGCCCTCCAAAGCGGCACAGTTCTCATCGCGGACGATTTCCGCCATGCGCGCCTGCGCGCCATCTGGCACCGGCCCTTCCGAGCCGGTCTGAAAATAGGCAAAGCTGCGTGTCAACGCGATATTGTCGCGCCATTGGCTCAGCGTGCGGATGTCAGCGCTCTGCTCCATCAGCGATCCTCTCCCCGCAGCGCCGCCCACAGGTCCAATTCCTCGACGTTCTCTGCCTCATGGAAATAGATCGCATCGAAACCCAGGGACTCCAGCTTGCGCGTCGTGGCGGCGATGACGCCGGCCGGCTTGCTGCGCGGCGCGCCCGGCACACTCGGCATCGGCCACACCCCAAACCAGTCGCTCAGTCGGAACCAGATGGAGTGCTTCACGCCGGCTTGCCGCACCGCAGCGTAGTAGGCCGGCGCTTCGTCCACCCATTGCGGGTCAATGTCGTACAGGCCGTACATATCCGGCCGATCTGGCCCCAGGATGTCCTCGCCGGCGAAAGTCACCAACTCATCCACCAGGCCCTCGCGCACCCAGGCCGGCCAATCCACCACCATCTTCACACGCGGGTAGACATGCCGCACCATCAACGGGTGACGCATGACGCCCAGTGCGATGGGTACGCCTTTGCCCAGCGCCGCGCGCGACTCCCGGAGGAACTGCGTCAATCCCGCGCCCTGAATCTCATACAGCTTGCGGAAATCAAAGGGCTCCGTCAGGATGTCCGTCCCGTAACGCCGGCGGTATTCCTCGGCCACCGGCGCATTGTAGCCAAAAGAATCCGGCACGTAGCTCGGCTCGCACTCGCCGGCATGGCTGCGTAAACACAGGTAGAAGCCATCAATCTGGTAGTTGGCGACGATCTCCTGAAGCTGCGCCAGCCGATGGGCGCGCACTTCGGGATAGCAGTAGCAGAGCGTGCCCCGGAAGTAGCGCTTCCCATCCCGACTGACAAACTGATACTCCGGGTGCTGCGCCACAAAACCCGATTCCAGATTGTTCTCGTAGTAATCATCTTCCAGCGTGATCCACGGATAGAGCGTCAACCCGTAGCGCGGCGCCAATTTGCAGGCGACAGCCAGCGGATCGAAGCGTTCCATGATCGCCGTCATCCGATCATTCCGCTCACGCGGCGTCGCCCAATCGAAGGGCGTCCGAACCTGCGTGTAATACGCTTCTTTGCCACAGACGCTCAGGCGCCACAGGACGCGCTGAATGCCCTCTTCCGCGCACCGGCGCAGGAGCGCCTCAATGCGCCGCTCGTCATAGAAGGTGGGCGAGCCGGCATCCCCGCCCCGTATCACCAGATCATAGTAGTCTACGTTGAGTGTTCGATTCATAACTCGCCTTTCACCTGCTACAGTCTAACGTTCCCCTGCCGCGGGGTCAAAAGGCACATCCGTGACCATAATACGCATCGCCGCGCTGTTCTCGCTGGTCCGCGCCCCAAAGATCTTCACCAAATGCTCATTGAGCGGCAGATGCGAATAGGCCGAGGGGTAGTGCGGCTGGAACGCTTCCGCATACGGGATGCTCCAATGCAGCCCCATGCGCCCATTCACAATCTCAATGCACTTGCGCGCCAGATTCCCCGGATAATATTGGCTCGTCAGGCAATCCATCGCCCGAACCTTCTTGTCCACCACCGGCGTAATATCCACCAGGACGCTGCCGTAGCGCATCCCTTCGCTGGTAAGTTGCGTGGTCACGCCATACATCTCATTGAAGAAGACCTGCATCGGATAGGATCCGCTCGCGCCGGCCTTCCTGAAACGCGACGTATTCGCCAACCCTCGCGCTTGCAAGGCTGCCTGCGCCGTCTCCGCATGACCGATGCCCGGCTCTTCGCTCGGGTTGTGCAGGATCAAGATGTGCGGCTGCACATCCGCGATCTGCGCCGCGATGGCCTCGATGAGCGGCGGTGTGACCAATACCAGATCGTCCGGGAAGCGCAGGAAGCGCACATCCGTCACGCCCAAAATGCCCATGCCGCGCACAACTTCGCGTTCTTTCTGGCTCAGCGAAGCGGATGCATCCGCCGGCGCTGCCCCCGCCTCAAAACGCAACGCTTCATTGCGCCGCAAGTCATGCGTATCCACGCCGTGCGTGCAAACGACCACGACGACCTGATCGCCCCGCTCCGCGTGCAGACATAGTGTCCCGCCGGCATGATCAATCGCATCCGCCGGGTGGCACACCACGGCCATGATCCTCATTCTCTCATCCATCTGGACAATGCCTCCCCATGCGGCGCGCTCAGCCGCGCGTCGGCCAACCGAACCCGCGCACGGTCTCGCGCAATACTGCCATCTCTGCATCGCTCAGGGGCGCGGTCGGGGACTGCGGGTCGCCGGCCGGAAAGCCCATCAGCCGCATCAGCGCCTTGCCGGTGCGGTCGCCGCCGTATCGTTTGTCCAGTTGCGCGCCGGCCGCTCCCATCGGCTTGCTCACGCTCTCGAAGAGCGCCTGCGCCTCGTCGTATCGGCCGGCTTCCAGCAGCTCCCAGACGCGGAACCCGTGCGCCGGGTAGGCCGCGAAAGTCCCTTCCACGTAGCCCCGACCGCCATTCTTGTGACAGCGCACCGGCTGGCCGCTATTGTCAATCACATTGAAGATGTGCGCGAACTGGCGCATGTCATCATACTGTGCGTCGTCCGGCGCGACCCATTTGATGGCGACCAGATGTTCAGCATCAGCCAGCTTGAGCAGCGTTTCCGTGGCAATGCCCGGCGCCCCAAACCAGAAGGCATTATTGAGGATGATGCCAATATCAATCGCCTCAGAAATCTCCATGTAGAACCGCAAGATGTCATCTTGCGTAGGGAATTTCTGATAGGGCAGGTCAATCTGCACGGCAACGACGCCCAGGCCGGCCGCCTTCCTGGCATCGGCAATCGTCTGGCGCGTGTTCTTGCACTTGAGGCCACACGCCAATGTCGCCTTGCCGCCGGCCGCCAGCGCCGTCGCGCGCAGGATATTGGCCCAATCTTCATCGCTCAAGTCCGGCGCGTCCGCGCCCGAAGTGACCTTGATCATCCCCTTGCCGGCCACGATGCCCTGCGCCACCCAGTAGCGCGTCATGTCCGCCACCACGCCCAAATCTACTTTCCCATGCCGGTCAAAAGGCGTAGGCATCGCCGATGCCGGCCCCAGGATCAGCTTGCGAAGTTCCTCCCGCCTCATCTCAAAACGGCCTCCTTCCAGCGTGAATCCAACCAGCCGGCCGACGCCATGATCTGGCGCAGCCGCGCCATTTCGCGCGCATCGAGTGGGATCGTGGGCGGACGCGGATCGCCGACCGGAAAGCCCAGGGCGGTCAGGATACCCCGGCTGACGCGATCTCCGCCAGATCGCGTCAGAGCATCGGCATTGAATGGCGCCATCACCTCGCGATATTCGTCGAAGAGGGTCTGGGCCTCATCGTAGCGGCCGGCTTCCAGCGCATCCCATATCTTCAGCGAATTCTGCGGACGAAACAACAGCCAGCCATCCACATACCCCCGCCCGCCATGTTGGTGGCAACGCACCGGGTTGCTGCTATCGTCAATCACGTTGATGACATGGGCGAAACGCCGCATGGCATCATAGTCCTCGCCGGCCGGCACATCCCATTTCGTCGCGACGACATGCTCCGTCTCGCCCAGCCGCAAGAGTGTTTCGGCCGTCATCGAAGCCGCGCCGAACCAGAAGCAGTTCTTGACCATGATGCCAATATCCACCGCTTCCGAGACCGCGGAGAAGAAGCGCACGTAGTCGTCTTGCGTCGGGAAATTGAAGAAGGGTAGGTCCATCTGCACGCCGGCCACGCCCAGATCTTGCGCCCGCCGCGCATCTTCGATGGAATGCTGCGTGTTCTTCGGCTTCATGCCGCAGAGTACCGTCGCCTTGCCATCCGCCGCGCGCACCGCAGCGCCGACTACGGCGGCCCATTCGTCCTCGTTCAGATTGTAGGGGTCAACCGCGCCGCAGACCTTAATGGTTGCCCGGCCGGCCACCACCCCGCTGGCAATGTACCACTGTACGAGGTCAGCCAGCACGGCTGGATCCGGGCGCAGCCGGCTATCGAACGGAGTCGGCACAGCGCCCATGGGGCCGAAGATGAGTTGCTGCAATGCCTTGCGCTGCATAGATCGAAGCCGTCCCCCTGGCTCACGAATTCTTGGATGAGGTCGGATTCAAAGCATCCTGGAGGCCGTCGCCCATCAGGGTGAAAGCGTACATGGTGAGCGCGATCATAATCGCCGGGAAGACGCTCAAGTACCAGCTACTCGAAATCGAACCCATATACTCATTGAGCATCTTACCCCAGCTCGGCATGGGGGCATTCACGCCGATGCCGAGGAAGCTCAAGCCGGCTTCGCCCATGATCGCGCTGGGAACGCCCAGCGTCAGGGCCACAATCACCGGCACCAGCGCGTTCGGGATAAGATGTTGCAAGATGATGCGCGAATTCTTCGCGCCAATCGCGCGCGACGCCATGATGTAGTCCTGCTCGCGCAACGACAGGATTTGCCCGCGAATCAAGCGCGCAATGCCAATCCATGATGTCACCGACATGGCGATGAACACATTCACCAGGCCGCTGCCCAGAATCGTCATCATCAAGATCGCCAGCAGCAGGTTGGGGAACGCCGACATGACGTCGAGGAAACGCATCAAAGCGTAGTCTACCTTGCCCCCAAACCAGCCGGCGATGGCCCCATAGGGCGCACCAATGAGCAACGACACAGCGTTGACCACGAGAGCGACAGACAGCGAAATGCGCGCCCCATAGATGATCCGGCTCAGGACGTCGCGCCCATACTGATCGGTGCCCATCCAATGGTTCGCCGATGGCTTCTGCCATGCCTGAGCATACACCTGTTTATCGTAGTGGGTGGGCGCCAGCCAGGGCGCGAAGACGGCGAGGAGAATGAGGGCAAGCACCAGAACCGAAACGGCTAAAGAGAGCTTGTTCCGCCGAAAGCGACGGAACGCGTCGATCCACAAGCCGCGCTCTTTGCCCGTGAACTTGATCTCTTCTGCGCCCTGGGGCGCGTTCTGCTCTGTTGCCGTCATTGTGACGCTCCTGTCAAGCGCACCCGGGGGTCGGCCCAGGCATACAGCAAGTCCGTTAGCAGATAGGCAATCGCAATCACTGCCGACCAGATCAGCGAGAGCGCCATGATCACCGGATAGTCGCGATTGTAGATAG
>CAIQJD010000401.1 GCA_903872005.1 uncultured bacterium
CTCACCCCCGGCCCCTCTCCGTTCACGGAGAGGGGAGGAAGCGCTATCTTCGGCCTCGCGCCGCAGATGGAGAGGGGAGAGGGATGGAGGAAGCCAGCGGGCAGCAGGTTGGCCACCGCGGGCCAGGTCGTCAGCGGCTGCGGCGACGAGGTCAGGCGAGATGTTGCCGGTGGCTGGGTCCACATCTACGAAGATGGGGATGCCCCATTCGTAGAGAATGCAGTTGGCCGACGCGATGAAGGAGAAAGGCGTGGTGATGACGTAGTCGCCGGGGCGGACGCCGGCGGCGATGACGCAGAGGTGCAGGCCGGCGGTGCCGGAGTTGACGCCGACGGCGTGGGGCAGGGCAAGGCGGCCGGCGATGGCACGCTCGAAGGCGGCGATCTGTGGGCCGATGCTGAGGGATGTGGTATGGAGGACGCCGGCGACGGCATCAAGTTCGGCGGCGGTCAGGTCGGGAGAGGACATGGGAATGAGATGCGGATCGGGCATGATGATTCAATCGTTCTCCAATCAGCCTGTATCTAGCTCGGACTGAAACCAGGTCACGACGGCGGGACTGAGACGAATCCCGGCGTCGAGCAAGCGTTGCAGGGCCTCAAGCGCCGCCATCCTGGTCAGGAAGCCGGCGTGAAAGGCAGCCAATAGGAGTCCCATCGTACCCTTCACTGGTAGATGCATGGCTTGAGCGGTGCGCCGGCCCAGCCGCTCATCGATCAAAACCCAATCAGGGTTCACTTCACGGGCCAGCAGGAGCACCTGTAACTCTCCCAGATCCAGACCCAACAGGAGAGGTTCGATGGTAGGGACGCTCATGGGAGCCTGAACCTGAACCCAGTGGGCTGCGGCCAGAGCGGCAGCCCCGGGTTGGTCGCCCCCCTGGGTGACGACTTCGTGGTATACAGCCGGCGCTGTCAGCACCTCGTCGAACAGCCGGCGCAACAGGTCAAGTTGACCAATCAGGGATAGAGCGATTAGCGGCGTGGCGTTGACGACTACCTTCATGGAGTTTTTCGCCGCATGGCAAGCTCCCGGCTGGCGCGAGATTCAAGCTCCATTTCGGCGCTGGTGTAGGCGATGATGGAGAAACCATGCTCCGATAGAAGCCGATAGAATTCGAGCCGGTCACAGCCGATTATGGCCGCGCCCACTCCAGCAGAGATCTTCCCTTGTTCGTAAAGATGTCCCAGGGTATAGATGACGACTTTGCGCTCAAAGGCGGCGGGTTCTTCACGCGCTGCGACGAGTAGCTCTTCAGGAAATGCGACGTTAACGCTCATAGCATCACCCGTATGTATTGGCCATCTGCGAATTTGATCACGCGCAGACGCATCACGCTTCCCGTCAACAGGCGGGCCGACATTGTGCGTCACTCATAGGAATCTATTGTAGCAGGCAAGCGCCGGCCCGACAAATGGATGCGCATGGCGGAATCACAGGGGGGCGATGCCGTAGTGAAACCAGTAGAATCCCAGCTTCAGGTATTCGTTGACGACGGCGACGAGACCGTCTTCGGTGCGTTGCCAGTGCGCCGGGACGTAGCGCGGGTTCGGGGCGGCGCTTACGCTGATGCGGACGGATGGGAGGAGCGCCCGAAAGGTGTTGCCGGCGCGGCGGGTGTGAAAGGCGTCGGTGACGACGATGGCGGAGCGCCAGCCGCGCTCCGAAGCCAGGCGGCGGAAGTTGACGGCTTCGTCGTAGGTGCTCCCCGCGCCGTCCAGGATGATGGCGGCGTTGGCCGGCAAGCCGAGCTGTTGGGCGGCCTCGAGGGAGAGGGATGCGGATGAACAGGCAATGCCGGCGTCGGCGAGCGAGCCGCCACTGAAGACGACGAGGGGGGCGTAGCCTTGCTCATACAGGGCCAGGGCATGGCGGGTGCGCCAGAAGCCGGACGATTCTCCGCCGAGGACGAGGATGGCGTCGGCGGAGGAGAGTGGGTTGGGAGCGGCCAGGAAGCGGCCGGCGGAGTACCAGGCAGCATCGAGCAAGAGTAGGGCGAGGAGCAGGATGCCGGCGGCCGCTGCCGGACTGCGGCGGGTCATAGGCATATCGCGCTATGAGTAGCTGAAAGCGTTGAAAGAACCATATTACACTGCACGGTAGAGCGGAAAGTAGTCGCACGACTCTGTCTTGAGCCCCTGTTGTTCCAATCGGAAATGTCTGGTTTGTACCAGGTCATTGTACACTTCGGGCAAGACTATATGGTTCCATACACAGAAGCTATGACGAACAGAGGAGAAACCCGCCTTGAACGCGAAGAGACTGTCAGTTCTGGCCCCGACACCGCCGCCCAAGTGAAGCCAGCGCGCGCCGACCTCATTTCCCCATAATCGTGCTTCATCTATCACGAGCTTTGATGGCGACAGATTTGAAAGTTGAGGTTCACTGGCCGACAGATGATACTGAATGATATCATGCGTATGGATAAACAGTGCAGCGGCACACATCTCGCCATCGATCTCCGCGACGATTAGTTGCAGGCTATCCCCCAGAGCATTTTTCAGCGACGCGAAGTAGCCTTCATCGAAAAAATAGAGGCCTTTCGCTCCCACCCGGCGCATTGTCTGAGTATAGAGTTTGACAAAGGAGGACAAGAAG
>CAIQJD010000402.1 GCA_903872005.1 uncultured bacterium
AGGCTGGCAAATCTGAAGGTGTCTTCGGATTGCATCTTCATCCTCCTGAGTTGTCTCGATTCGCCAAGCAACCCTTACCAGAAGCTCGCGCGCACGGCATCCCAAAAGGCGTAAATATTCCCCAGCGGGATATCCGGCGTGATCGTATTGCTCACGAAGAAGGCCAGCGCGGCCCGGTCGCGACAGGCCCGCATGGCGCGGCGCACCTCGCCGGCCACCTCGGCCGGCGTCCCGTGCAGCAGCGTCGTCGTCACCGACATGGCTCCGAAGATCAGCAGCGGGTCGCCGGCGCGCGTCCGCAGGCCGGCCGCCCACGCCACATCCAGGCCGCATTCCGTCTGAAAGCCCTGCAACCCGCCGATGCCGCAGGCCAGCAAATCGGCGATGACCGGCCGGCTGTTGCCATCGCAGTGCCAGACCACCTTCGCGCCGGCCTGCACCAGCGGCTCCAGCGCGTATTCCACCAGCGGATAGTACTCAGCGCGCAAGAAGCGCGGCGAGACGAGCAGCCCTTCTTGCGAGCAGAGGTCTTCGCCGGAGAGGAGCGCCGGCGGGACGATGCCGGCGCGGATGGCCCGGGCGCGCACGCTGGCGCGCTGCCGGCCGCGCGTCGCGCTCACCTGCAAGAGCTTGCGATAGCGGTCGGGGTGCAGGCCCAGCGTCACGAAGGCGTTCTCGCCATATTCGTGATACCAGATCGCCCGCGGGATCACGTACCAGTCCGGCTCGCACCAGAGCATGTCGCCGGCGCCGGCCTGCCGCGCCTGCCATTGGGCCACGAACTGGGCGTACTCGCGTTCTTCGTCGAACTCGGCCCAAAGCTGGTCGGACGTCGGCAGGCCCTCAATCTCGGCCAGGACATCCTCGACCGAGAAGCCGGCGCGGGCGACAAGGGTAGCCTGATCCACATTGCGATAGCCGCCGCGCGCCACCGGCGTGAAGACGCCGATCAGACCATCGGAGCCAAGCCGGCGCTCGGCCTCCTGGCCCCAGGCGAAGGGATCGGCCCAGTAGTCATCTTCGGAGCAGCCGGCGATGGCCTGGATATGGCTCGGCGCGGCCAGCCAGCCGCCCAGGATCGGCGGCCGGTCGGGCGTTTGCAGGGCAAAGGTTTTGAGCAGCCGATCTTTCTTATTCATTCCCTCAACCCTCGCGCCGCAACTTTCCTCATCTTGACTCGTATAGGGAGTGAGACCCAGACGCCTGCAAGCAGGCGCGGGCCATAAGGAGGACGCAATGGAATCGGAACATAAGCATCACGGTAGGAACGCCAACGCCGGCGCGCTGTCTGGCAGCATCTGGTTCATCGGTTGGCTCTTCACCATCGGTTTCGCCAAGCTGATCTGGTGGCAAGCCCTGTTGGGCATCATCATCTGGCCGTACTTCCTGGGAGTGGCGGCCCGGTAGCAATCTGTTGCAGAGGCGCGGAATCATGGTGTTGCTGAAGTACTGTGATTCTGCGCCTCATGGGCATTTCGTGAGGCTCAAGCGCCAATCTTTTTAGCGTCGAAGCGCCGGCAAATAGGCGCGTTGCATCGGCCAGGCGTCCGAATAGTAGCGCAAGATGGTCCCACTTTGCCCTACGATCCAGCCGTCTTCGTTCGATACCAGCGCCACGCCGAGCAGACCATTGGTCGTTGGGTTGTGCGCAACCGACCAGGTCCGACCATCCCAGTGTAGAATGGCGCTGCCGCGGCTCACGGCCCAACCATCATTGGGGGATCGCATGGCGACCGATGAAAGCGTCCACGCGATGGGCGATGGGTATGTCGTCCAGGTCGCGCCATTCCAACGCAGAATGACGCCGGCATCGCCCACGATCCAGCCGTCGGACTGAGATAGCATCGCGATGGAAGTCAGATTGTTCGACGTCGGGCTTGTCCTCGCCGACCATGCAGCGCCATCCCAGTGCAAGATCGTGCCGCCATCGCCCACAGCCCAGGCACCATCCTCAGCCACAACCGATACGGCCATCAGATCACGCTCACTTGGCGAAGCTAGTGACTCCCACGCGACGCCATTCCACCTTAGAATGACGCCGCCATCGCCAACAGCCCATCCATAGCCTGTTGCCAACATGGACACACCATTGAGCCACTTTGTGGTCGGAGCTGTGAATGGCGTCCAGGTGCTGCCATCCCAACGCGCTGTGCGACCTGACGACCCAACCATCCAACCATCAGCGACCGAGATCATATCCACGGCGGAAATGCCGCAATTGCAGGGATTCGCCACGCGCCACCAGCCAGAGCCATTCCACCGCAGAATATTCATGTCGTTCGTCACGATCCAGCCGTGATTTGCCGATGCCATGCCGACGGCTGCCGGCCAATAAGCCGGCGGGTCAACGACCGGCGTCCACCAACGCCCTTCCCAACGTAGAATGGTTCCGCCTTGGCCCACCGCCCAACCGCTCCCTGAAGAAGCCATGTCCAGGCCATATAGCCACGACGCGCTGAAGCTCAAAACCTCAGTCCACGCGCTGCCATCCCAGCGCAATTGGGTTCGGAAACTGCCCATCGCCCACCCATCGGTGGGAGAGACCATCATCACCGCATGCAACTCACTGGCGTCAGATGGAACTGGCATCATCGTCCAGGCAACCCCATCCCAACGAATGATAGTGGCATCGAACAACTGGCCGCCCACCGCATATCCATCTGTCTCCGAGAGCATGTCAATGGCGTACAGTCTCAACGTCGTCGGGCTGGCGACCGATGTCCAGGCGCCGCCGCCCCACTTCAATAGGACTCCGTTGTCGCCCACCGCCCAGCCGGCGTTTGCCGAAACCATGCTGACAGCGCGCAGAGATTGCGTGGTCGGACTCGACACAACGCCCCAAGACGCGCCGCTCCAATGAAGGATCACGCCGTTTTCTCCAACAGCCCAACCATCCGATGGACTGAGCATGGACATACCATAGAGGCTCTGGGTGGTTGGACTGGCAATGCTGCGCCAGACGAGGCCGTCCCAGCGCAGGATATTCCCACCTGCCCCGACCACCCAACCGTCCGAAGGCGAAAGCATTACCACTGAGAAGAGTTCAGCCAGGGTTGGGGTGGCCGATTTGCGCCATTGATAGCCATCCCAGCGCAGCATCATACCGGCGCGTCCCACAGCCCAACCATCGGAGGATGAGAGCATGTCTACAGCATTCAACTGATTGCGGCATGGATCTGGACTGCCATCATCCCAACATCGCCATCCTGGGGCCTGGCTTTCCGAGGAGGCGGTGGGAGCCTGGGCAGACGTGTGATGAACGCTATATGGCATCATGAGCAGAATCGCGCCGATGATCCAAGTAACGATGATTCTCGCCTTTCCCAAGTTGCACCTCCACAGAGTGTCTGTTTCAGTCCTTCCCTCACTCAGGCTTATAAGTGTATAGCAAAATGGCGGCAGTGCAACCTGCCGCCATTTCGTCATCTGCCTCGCTCCCGGCGCGTGGCGTCCTCGTCCACCTTCCCCTCGGCGATCACCACGCCATACACCCGCCGGGCATACTCGACCGTCATCTTCTCGTCCAGCACATCTTCCAGCACCAGCGCCGGCTCGCGCTCCAGCGGCTCGCCATAGCCGCCGCCGCCGGCCTGCACATGCCGAAACACATCGCCGCGCTTGATCTTCACCGCCTCCATCGGCAGCGTCGGCAGGATGCGCTGCGCCGGCCCCGGGTTGAGGACATTCCACGACGGCGAGCCGGCCTGCCCGCCATGCACCCCGTAGGGCGGATGGGCGCGCCGATCCGAGCGCACCGTCAGCACCGCCTCGTCGGCCAACAGGCGGTACTCGCGCACCAGCGCCAGGCCGCCGCGATACTTGCCGGCCCCGCCTGAATCGGCCGTCAGCCCATATTGCAGCACTTCCAGCGGCAGCTCCGACTCGATCAGCTCAATCGGCTGATTGGACTGGTTCGCGCCGGGGTTCGAGACCCCCTCGGCC
>CAIQJD010000403.1 GCA_903872005.1 uncultured bacterium
CGCAAGGCGACTCTGCCGAGGCCGGCAACGGGGACATTCGCATCTGCCGGAGTCAACGAGATTGTACAGGAAGAGCATGGTTGTGTCAATTCCCGGCGCATTTCAGTTGCATCTCCGGCCGTATGCAAGTATAATGACTTTGCGACTTTCGAAAGTTGGTCTATCATCTCACCCATCGCCGTGGCGGCGATGACCCACCAAGCGTAGGTCTGCAAGGGCAATGGGTATCCTGTGTTCTGCGTGTGGTCACGAAAACTCACCCGGCGTACGCTTCTGCGCTCGCTGCGCGACGGAACTTGCCAACGTCTGCCCGGCATGCGGGTTTGAGAATCCTGCCGGCTTCAAATTCTGCGGCCAATGCGGGGCCAATCTGACCGCCGCGCAAATGAAACAGGCCAGCGATGAAGACCTGCGCCGGCTGCAAAGCTATATCCCCAGCCACCTGGTCGAGAAGATGGCCCGCCAAAGCCAGGATCACAAAGGCGAGCGGCGCACCGTCGCCATCCTCTTCAACGACGTCAGCGGCTTCACCTCCATGTCCGAACGCCTCGACCCGGAAGAGGTCTACTCGATCATGGACGACCTCTTCAAGTCCTTCGTGGACGAGATCTACCGCTACGAGGGCACAGTAGACAAGTTCACCGGCGACGGCCTGATGGCCCTTTTTGGTGCGCCGGTGGCCCACGAGAATGACCCCGAACGCGCCGTGCGCGCCGCTCTCGGCATGCAAGCCGCGGTCGAGCGCCTGAACCAACGGGTCATGCCCCGCTATGACACGCGTCTCCAAGTGCGCTTCGGATTGAATGTTGGCGAAGTGATTGTGGGCGGTCTGGGAAGCGATCTGCGCCTCGATTACACCGTCATGGGCGATGTCGTCAATGTCGCATCGCGCCTGGAAAAAGCGGCGGAACCGGGCACCGTGTTGGTCAGCGAGACGATCTACCGCGCGACGGAACCGGTCTTCGATTTCAAGCCCATGGGCGAGATTGCCCTGAAGGGCCGCGCCGCGCCGGTGAGCACGTACCGGCTCATCGGCGAGAAAGAACTCAAGGGGCGCACGCGCGGCATCCGCGGCCTGGAAGCGCCCATGATCGGCCGCGACCGCGAATTCGGGCAGATCAAGGCTGCCACGCTGCACATGCTGGAGCGTGGCCGCGGCCAGGTCATCCTCGTCACCGGCGAAGCCGGCATCGGCAAATCGCGCGTCACCGCGGAGTGGAAGACCTGGCTGGCCGGCCAATCAGCCCGCGTCCTGCAAAGTAACTCCCAATCGCACACCGCCTCCATCGGCTTCTGGGCTTTCCGCGACCTGCTGCGCGGCTGCCTGCACTTGAGCGAAGGCGATTCTTTGGAGACGACGCGGAGCAAAGTAGAAACGTACGCGCGCGATCTGCTGGGGCCGACCGCAGACGAGCTGGTTCCCTTCCTGGAAAACATCCTCTCGCCGGACCTCGTCGCGCCGGCCTACGCCGAACGCCTCATTCACCTGACGCCGGCCGAATTGCGCCAACAGACCTTCTTGGCCGTGCGCGACCTGATCACCGCTGAAGCGAATCGGCGCCCCCTGGCCCTGATCTTCGAAGACGTACACTGGCTGGATCGCCCGTCGCTGGACATGCTCCTCTTCCTGTTGAGCCTGATTGAGAGTCTGCCCCTCATTTTTTACTGCATCTCGCGCCCCGATGAAGGTGTGGCCATTGGGGAGATCTCAGGGCTGGCCCGCACGCAGTTCACCAGCCAACTGGCCGAAGTGCAACTGGGGCCGCTCTCCGAAAACGACGTGGACCGCCTGCTGCATGCCCTCCTGGCAATCCCTGACCTGCCGGAAGCGCTGCGCGCCTCCATCCCGGCCCGCGCCGAAGGCAACCCCTTTTTCCTGGAAGAGATCATCCGAACCTTGATTGACCGCGGCATCATTGAACGCGATGCCGGCGGCTACTGGCGCGCCATGCGCCCCGAAGTGGCGCTCCTCGAAGTGCCGCGTACGCTGCGCGGCTTGATCCTGACGCGCGTGGACTCTCTCCCAGAAATCCACCGCGAGGCGCTGCAATGCGCCTCTGTCATCGGCCGCACATTCACGCGCGGCCTGTTGGCCGGCGTGGTCCCGGCGCCGGCCGGCCTGGACGCCAGCCTGCATACGCTCCAGGAACATGGCCTCATCCACACAGAACCGAATGGCAAAGAACTCCTCTATGCCTTCCACCATGCCCTGACGCAAGAAGCGGTCTACGCCACCCTGCTGACCCGCCGGCGTCAAGACCTGCACCGCGCCGTCGGCGACGCCATCGAGCGCATCTACACCGAGCGCATCGAAGAGCAGATCGAACTGCTGGCCCATCACTACTACCTGGCCGATGTGCCCGACCGCGCCTTACACTACCTGTTACGCGCCGGCGCACGCTCCGCCGACCGCTACGCCAACGAGGCAGCCCTGGAATACTACCAGCGCGCCCTGAATCTGGTGGAACGCGCGCCGGCTACGCCAGAACAGCGCGTCGCCATCTTCATCGGCCTGGGAGATGTGCGCGGTTTCCGCGGCGAATACGACGATGCCCTCACGCAATATCAGAACGCGCTCCAACTGGCTACCGCGCCAGATGCCGCATTGCCGGCGCGCCGGCGGGCCGTCATCGAGCGGCGCGCTGCCCGCGCCTGGGAACGCAAGGGCGGCTATGAAGAAGCCAACGCCCGGCTGGAGCACGCCTTGACCGGCCTGACCGACGCCACAGAGGGCGAAGACCAACTGGAGCGGGCGCGCGTCCACAGCGACCTGGGCTGGGTCGCCTTCCGGCAGGGCGATATGGAAGCGGCCGAATCGTGGACCGAGCGCGCCCTGACGACCCTGGAACCCAGCAACAGCTTGCAGGAGCTATCGGCCGTCTACAACCGGCTCGCCGGCATCAGTCACCAGCGCGGCGATTGGTCGCGAGCCGCCCACTATGCCCAGCGCGGCCTGGAAATCCGCGAGCGCATCGGCTACACCGCCGGCCTCGCCATGTCCTACAATAACCTGTCGGTCATCTACATGGGCAGCGGCCACTGGGGAGAAGGCATCCACTATGCCGAAAAAAGCCTGGAGCTGAAACAGCGCATCGGCGACGTGGGCGGCGCCGGCATCTCGTTCAACAACCTGGGCGTCGCCTACAAGGATCGTGGCGACCTCGATCGGGCGCGCGAATACCTGCTGAAAAGCCTCGCCACAGCCAAACGCGTCAAAAACGCCAACTTCCTGGCCTCGGCCCTGAGCAACCTGGGCCAGACGGCGCTCCTGGGCGGGAACCTGGCCGACGCGTTGGGCTACTACGAAGAGAGCCTGAAGGTTGCCACGGCCTCCGGCTCGCGCGAACAGATGGCCGAAACGCTGTGGCTGCTGGCAGAAGCATGGAGCGGCGCCAATAAACTGGAACGTGCCGAGGCGTATGCCGAGCACGCCTCCCATTTAGCCGAAGAGACCGGCTCGCGCGCGGCCGCCGCCTCGGCGCAACGCGCCCTCGCCGGCATCCGCCGCCGGCAAGGCCGCCTGGCCGACGCCGCCGACCTGCTACAACGCGTCCTGGAAGAGTTTCAGAGCTTGCGTAACGAAATCGAAGTCGGACGCACCTATGTCCAATTGGGTTTTGTCCTCTCTGAACAAGGCAAAATGGGCACTGCCGGCGACGCCCTGCGCGCC
>CAIQJD010000404.1 GCA_903872005.1 uncultured bacterium
ATTTCTGAATGTGACTGGAGTTCAGACGTGTGCTCTTCGATCTCATCCACTCGGTATGTAACAAGAAACGCTGTTCGATCAAATCGGTCAATCCATTGATATCGTCCAAAGCAAATTGCGGGACATTGATTTCTGGGAAGGGCTGGTCTGTAGCGATGGCGACCAGTTCATCCGATCGGGAGACCAGACCATGACCGCGCTCGCGTCGCGAGACTTCGATTTTAGGCTTGTTCGCCCGTTTATAGCCTTCCGTCAGGATAATGTCTACATCTTCGATGAGCGCCGCAATCTCGTCCAGCGTCCACTCGCGCTCCAGCCGGCGGATAAGCGCCAGGCGCTCTGGCGCGGCGATGACGACCACATCGCTGCCGGCCTGCGCGTGCCGCCAACTATCTTTGCCGGGTTGGTCAATCTCAAACGTATGCGTATCGTGTTTGATCGTGGCGACTCGACGTCCACGCCGTTTCAATTCCACCAGCAGTTTCTCTACCAGAGTCGTTTTGCCGACGCCAGATCGTCCGACAATGGACACGATAGGTATGCGATGTAACGGACGGCCACTCTCCTGACTCATACAATCTCCGACCAGTCGAGCATTTGCGCCGGCACGCGGTCTCCAACATTGACGATATTCACCTGTTCAGGAATCACCAGTAGAGCATTGGCGCTGACCATGGATGTGAGAATGCCGGAACCTTGATCGCCAGTGGTCTTGGCCCAGTAAACCCCATCGCGCGGGGTGACGACTGCGCGAATGTAGTGCCGGCGTCCACTGTTATTGACGATGCGCTCATCTGCGATGACGTCAATGACTTGCTTGCGCCAGGCGCGCTGTCCTTCCATTTTCCGCATCGCCGGCCGCACGAACTGCTCGAAGGAGACCATTGCTGACACTGGATTGCCGGGCAATCCCACCAGTGGAACGCCGCGAATCACGCCCACCGCCAATGGCTTGCCTGGCTTCATCCGAACCTGCCAGAAGTTGATCTGACCCATCTGATCGAGTACTTCTTTGACCACATCGTAGTCTCCAACAGAGACGCCGGCCGACGTGAGGAACAGGTCCACTCCCAGCGCGATGCCAGCTTCGATCTTGGCCTTGAGGTCTTCCACCGTGTCACGGGCGATGCCCAGGCGTATTGGCACGCCGCCGTAACGCAACACCAACGCGGCGGTAGAGTACTCGTTCGAGTTGCGTATCTTCCCCGGCCGCAATGGCTCATGTACTTCGAGCAACTCATCCCCAGTGGCGAGAATCGCGACGCGCGGTTTCCGATAGACGGCGACGTTCGGATGGCCGAGGGATGCCAGCACGCCGATCTCCTGGGCGCGCAACAGCGCGCCGGCGCGCAGAGCGACATCCCCGGCCCGCATATCTTCGCCGGCCGCGCGCACGTTCTCACCCGGCCGGCAAGGCACGAAGATGGAAATCACGTCGCGGCGACGGCCGGCGTCTGTCTGTCCGTCGAGACGCTTGGCTTCGTCCGTGTCCTCAAAACGTACTACTGCATCGGCGCCCTGAGGCAGAGGTGCGCCGGTCATAATGCGAATGGCGGCGCCGGCATGAAGGGTAATGGCGCTCACCTGCCCGGCCGCTACTTCCCCAATCACGCGCAAACTTGCGGGCTGCTGGCGCGTAGCGCCGGCGGCATCGCCGGCGCGGATGGCATAGCCATCCATGGCCGAATTGGGAAACGGGGAAATGTTGTCGTCCGCGACGATGTCTTCTCCCAGTGTGCGATCCAGGGCATCCAGAATGGGCAGGCGTTCAAGAGGAAGGGGCCGCACGAGCGCCAGGACGCGCTCCAGGGCCTCTTCCACAGACAACATTTGTTTCGACATACCGGCGGTCACTCCCATAAGCTATCGTTCCCTATTTTATAGGCTTTTTTGTCAAAGTCAATAGGTTTCCACAAACTCGTGCCACGAATAAATGCGAATTTCATCCCATCAAGGAAATTGATGCGGATCCTCATAGCTCGTACTTGCGTAGCTGGCTGTAGAGATGGGGGGGAATCTTGCCACGAATCTTGAATCCGTCTTTGCCAGCTTCTTCCGATTCGATGATCCCCAGCCGGCGCACCGCGGCTGCCAGCTCGCCAGCGGCATACGGCAGTTGCAGAGTGACGTCGAGCATCTGATCCGCCATGATCTGGCTGATGCGCTCGAGCAACTGGTCTATGCCCTGTCCGGTAAGGGCCGAGATACCGATGCTATTGGGAAAGCCGGCCAGCAATGCCTGAACGCCCGCCGGCGATTCGAGCCGATCAATCTTGTTCAAGGCCGTCACCAGGGGAATCTCCTGCGCGCCGATCTGCTTGAGCGTTTCGCCAACGGCCCAGGTCTGGCCGAGCACGGTGCGAGAGGTGACGTCCACCACATGCACCATGACATCGGCCTCAAGGATCTCTTCCAACGTGGCGCGGAAGGCGCTGACCAGGGTGGTTGGCAATTTCTGAATGAAGCCTACCGTATCGGTGAAAAGGACTTCGCGGCCGCCAGGCAAGGCGACGCGACGCGTGGTAGGATCCAGCGTCGCGAAGAGTTTGTCCGCGACGAGCACGTCAGACCCGCTGATCTGGTTGAGCAAGGTGGACTTGCCGGCATTGGTGTAACCTACCAGTGCGATGGTGGACAATGCTGCCTCACGCCGGCGCCGGCGATGCAGCTCTCGTTGGTTTCGCACTTCTTCTAGCGACGCTCGCAACTGTGCGATGCGGCGCCTGATGTCACGGCGATCACTCTCCAATTGCGTCTCGCCCGGGCCGCGCAACCCTACTCCGCCCACACTCTGGCGCGAGAGATGTGTCCACTGGCGCGTCAAACGCGGCAGGCGATACTCGTATTGCGCCAGTTCCACCTGTAGAGCGCCCTCACGAGTACGCGCGTGCGCCGCGAAGATGTCGAGGATCAGCGCGGTACGATCCAGCACTCTCGCCTCGAAAGCCTCTTCTAAGTTGCGTTGCTGCGTTGGGGAAAGCTCCACATCGAAGAGGAGCACATCGAAAGGCGTTTGGGCAAATACCGCACGCGCCTCGTCCAGTTTTCCTTTGCCTACATACGTGGCAGGATGAATGGTCTCCAGGGTCTGGGTGATGCGCCCTACAACGTGCAGCCCGGCGGTTTTCGCCAACAAGGCAAGTTCGTCTAGAGATTCTTCCATGCTCCATACGCTACGATCGCTTCTGACTTCCGCGCCGACGAGCAGCGCCGTCTCGCTTTGACTTGAGAGTAC
>CAIQJD010000405.1 GCA_903872005.1 uncultured bacterium
ATGGATGACCGTAACGCCGTAGCCGGCCAGATTGACCGGCCGCTCGCACACGACGCCGGCCGCGCCGAGGCGAGCCGCTTCCTCCATGTAGTCGTGGCCGTCGCCCTTTTCCGTCTTGACTGCGAGGAAGAGTTCGCCGGCGCTCAACAGGCGCGAATCGTAGCAATAGTCGGCAAAGGCGCAGGCAAAAACCGGCCCGACGATCTGTCCCCCGACGGCGCTGAGGAACTGATCCAGGTGGATCATTTGCGCTTCTTCACGGGCTTGGCCGCGACCTTTGGCGCCGGCTCCGGCGGCGCTTCGGCTGGCGCGGCCGGCTTCTGCTCTTCAACCACCGGGAAGGGCAGCGGCGCCGGCATCATGATCGCCTGCGAGGCGCTTTCCAGCATCGCTTCGGCCAGGCGCGTAGCATCGGTCAGCGCCGACAAGTCGGTCTGTGGGAGCGCAATGGGATCGGGGAAGGGCAACGGCTCCGGGAGCGGCGCCGCGCCGGCCGGCGCGAGGTGGGCATGCGCGCCCTCTTCCTCCGGCCGGGCCGGCACGATGCGCGGCGCGCGCAGCGCGGCGCGCATCGCCAGGGAGAAGTCGTCGGCCGACTGATAGCGATCCTGCGGCCGCAGCGCCAGGGCCTGTTGCAGCACGGTATTGAGGGCCGGCCCGATGGCCGGATTGAGCTTGATCGCCGGCGCAATGCGTTTGGGATCTGGGTCCGGCGGCCGGCCGGTGACCAGCCGGTAGAGGATCGCCGCCAGGGCATAGACATCGCCGCGCGTGCCCGGCGCATTGCCGGAATAGCGCTGCTCCGGCGAAATGTAGGGGTTGCTGGCTTCCGGGCCGGCCGCGCCGGCCAGGGCCGCCAGCGTCGCCAGGCCAAAGCCGGCCACGGACGCCTCGCCCTGCTCATCCAGCATGACCAGCTCCGGCGTCAGGCCGCCATGCGGCAGCCCGCGTTGGCCGGCGTACTCCAAAGCGCTGCTGACCTGAGCCACCAGCACGCCGGCCCGCTGCAAGTCCATCGGCTTGTCCGTCAATTGTTCGGCCAGCGAACGCGCCTTTTTCAACAGCGGCATGACGAGATACGGCACGCCGGACTGCTGCGCCGCTTCGAGGATGTGCGCGACGCGCGGATGATCGAGATGCTTGACCGCACGCGCAAAATCGGCCAGCGTGTGCTGTTGTTCCGCGGTGAGACCGAAGAGCGCCGGCAAGACATAGATCATCACGCCTTCGTCTTGCGACGGATCGCGCGCCTGGAAACGCTCAAAGGCCCCACTGCGATCGCGATAGCGAGGCTGGCGATAGCGCGCCAGGATCTCGCGCATGATGGCGCGGATGTCCATGCCTGTTCCTCCCGGGCCGGCTCAGCCCTTGCAGTTACGCAGATGCTCCTCGATCCAGGCGCATGTGCCAATGGCGCGCCGACGCTCCAGAGCGGCGATGCGGCGCGCCTGGTCGGCCGCGTCAATCAACTCACGAAATAGCGCGCACGGGAATTCGTCGCACAGCCCACAATGCTCGACGCCGTGAACGACCAGCGCGCACTGGAAAATGGCGCATTCGCCGTGCGGCGGGCGCCCCAATTCGTAGGCGCAACCGCGGCACTGCCCGGCCACCGCCGGCGCGCAGCTCAAGCAACATGCGCCACACACCGCCGCATAGCGGCGATACTCCTCACACGTGCTGGTCATGGCGATGCGCCCCGCTCCCTTCCAAGACGCGCCGGCGAAAGTGCGCGTATTCTTCTTCGGTCAGCCCCTGTTCGCCCAACTCGATGGCCTTGCGCGCGCCATGATAGTCGGAGCCGCCGGCCAACGCCAGCCCCAACGCGCCGGCCAGTTGCGTATACGTGGCGATCAGCGCCTCCAGCATGTGCGCCGACGCGCCAAAGTGCGGGCGATTCTTGTCATAGGGGTAGCGCCCCTCGATCCCGCCGATGCCCAGGCTGGCGACGCGCCGCGCCATCCCGACCG
>CAIQJD010000406.1 GCA_903872005.1 uncultured bacterium
ACATCCATCAGGATCAGGTCGAAGTCCATCTGTTCGAGCATCTCCACCGCGAGCCGGCCGTTGACGGCGCTGACAACCGAATGGCCGGCGCGTTCCAGCAACGCGATGGCTACCCGGCGGTTCACTTCATTGTCTTCGGCCAACAAGATACGCAGAGGTACCAGGTCGCGGCGAGATCGTATGGCGTCGCGCGGCCCGCTGCCCGGCGTGGCAAATGGTTTGCCGGCAATGACGTGGCGCAGGGCTTCGCGCAGCGCGGCCGGTTTGAGCGGCTTCGTGAGATAGATAACGTTGGGCTGATCGTGACGCGACGCGCTGTCTTGTAGGCTGTCGAAGGCGGTGAGGTAGATGGCCGCCAGACTGCTCAATTCGGGGGTTTGGTGAATCACGCGCAGCAGGTCCTCGCGTTCAGTCTGCCGGCGGTGTTGATTCACGACTGCCACGGAGAACGGTTCCCCGGCCGCGATGGCCGCGCCCAGGTGGGCCAGTCCATCGCTGGCGCTTTCGGCTGCGGTTGGCAGACAGCCGAAAGCGGACAATATCTCTTGCAGGATGCCACGGCTGCGGGTGTTCTCGTCAATGACCAGGATGCGCCGGCCGGCCAGGGCATCCGGTTCCGGGTACTCTAGGGCCAGGGCAGAGGGCTGCCGGCGCAGTTTCACGGTGAAAGTGAAGGTGCTGCCGCGCCCGACTTCGCTTTCCACCCAGATTCGGCCGCCCATCAACTGCACCAGATGCCGGCAGATCGCCAGTCCCAGGCCGGTGCCGCCGTAGCGGCGCGTGGTGCTGCTATCGGCTTGCGAGAAGGCATCGAAGATGATGTTCATCTTGTCCTGGGGGATGCCGATGCCCGTGTCTGCCACGGAGCAGAGGAGCTCGATTTGCGTCCCATCCTGGCCGGCTAGCTGGATTTCGATGATGATCTCGCCCTGGGCGGTGAACTTGACGGCGTTGCCAACGAGATTGATGAAGACCTGGCGCAGGCGCACAGGGTCGCCTTGCAGGCGCGTGGGCACGTCGGGGTGGACGTAGAACATCAATTCGATGCCCTTTGTGGAGGCGCGCGAGGCCATGACGTCGGCGATTTGTTCGATCAATTGCATCATATCTATCTCGACTTCTTCCAGATCGAACCGGCCGGCTTCGATCTTGGAGAGGTCGAGGACGTCGTTGAGCAGGCTCAGCAGCGATTCCGAGGAGCTACGCACTGCCTGCAAGTATTCGCGTTGCTCTACGCTCAGGTTCGTGCCCAGGGCCAGCTCAGTCATGCCGATAATGCCGTTCATGGGCGTGCGGATTTCATGGCTCATATTGGCCAGGAAGGCGCTTTTGGCGTGGTTGGCCGCCTCGGCCGCCACTTTGGCCTGGCGCAACGAATCTTCATTGTCCCGGCGGATGATGGCCGCGGCAATGCTGCCGGCGGTCGCTTGCAAGATGGAGACTTCCGGGTCGGACCATTGGCGCGGCGTGGTGCAGTCATCAAAGCCGATGAAGCCCCAGAAATGGCCGGCCGTGTTGATGGGGACGACCAGAATCGAGAGGATGTCTTGAGGCTCCAGCACCGCTCGTTCGCCGGCGGGGAAGTCGCGCACCAGACCACGGATGGGCCGGCCGGCGGATAGCTCGTCATACCAGCGTGGAACCATCTCGCTGTAGGGCAATGCCTGCAGGTTCTCATTGTCTATCTGCGGCGAGATAGATGGGCGAACCCACTCGAAGTTCTGGGTGCAGACGAGGGTATTCGAGCGCATCTGGTTTTCGAAGATGTAGACGCGATCTACACCGACGGCCTCGCCCATCGTCGCCAGCACCCGGCGAATGGCCGCCGCATAGTTGGTGATGGTCAGCAGGTCCGTGGCGACCTGCGCCGCGCCGCGCAACAGTTGGTCGCGCCGTTCCAGCGCCTGTTCCGCGCGCTTGCGCTCGGCTAATTCCTGCTGCAATTCGCCGTAGAGCCGGATGTTTTCCAATGCCTGGCCGGCCGCCGCCGCCACGTTGAGCGCCAGGCCCTCTTCATCTTTGGAGAATTCGCGTTCCTGGGGCGCGCATAGCCCCAAGGTCCCGACGACCTGTTCGCGGATGATCAATGGGACTACCAGGACGACGGATGTGTCGTGGACTTGCCCATCGCCGGCCGGCCGGTCATACTGCGCGCGTCTCACAATCAACGGCTGGTGCTGCTGGATGACATACCTGGCGGCCGGGCTTTCCGAGAGGGACACAAGGGTTCCCAGCGTGCAGTTTGCGCCGGCGGCGCAGTACTCAGCGACGACTCGCAGGCGTTGCCCGTCTGGTTCCAGGTGGGCGAAGGCCACTTGCGGCAGGTCCAGGAAGTGGGCCAATCCGTCGCACATGCTGGTTAATACTTTGTTCGGGTCCAGCGCCGAAGCGGCCATCGCGATGATCTGGTTGAGGAGCAGCGTCTCGCGCAGTTGGACCTGTAGCTGTTCTTCTGTGGTCTTGCGGTCGGTGATATCGCGGGCGATGCCGCGATAGCCGATGGCGCGGCCCCCGGCGGCGCGCACGGGAGCGCCGCTCAGTTCCAGGTAGACGGCGCGGCCATCTTGATGCTGAAAGATGCATTCTTCAAAAGAAAAGGTGGTTCCGGCGTAGGGTGGGGCCAGCAGCCGGTTCAGATAGTGCCCTTCGCGTGGCGCCATGAGACTTTGTGGCGAGCGTCCGAGGACTTCGTCCGGCTGATAGCCGAGGATGTCACGCACGCGGCCGCTGGTATAGATATATAGCCCGTTCTCATCAATTTCCCACACCCAATCGCTGCTGATCTCTACCAGCCGGCGGAACTTCTCTTCGCTATCCTGGAGGGCGCGTTCGACGTCGCGGCGCGCCGTGACATCGGTCCAGATGCTGGTGGCGCCTGTGATATTGCCGGCGTCGTCGCGCAAGGGGCTGAACCGTATTTCCAGCGCCAGGTTGTCGTGCTGGATGCCGGCAGTGACCATCTCATCGCCGGCCAGGGCGCGCTGGATGGGCACCATCAGTTGGGGCTGGTCGCTGATCAGATCGTACAGGTTTTCGCCGACGGATTGGCCGGGCAGCAGCCCCAGGCGCGGCAGCGGGCGTCCATCGGCAAAGAGGATCGCGCCGGTGCGACTGAACGCTACCAGCATCACCGGCGCGTTGGCGATAACGGCATGAAAGCGCTGTTCGCTCTCTTGCAGCGCGCGTTGCGTCGTTTTCCAATCTGTGATGTCGCGAAAGATGCCGAAGGTGCCGGCGAAGCGTCCCAGGGCATTCGTATGGGGCGTCGCTGTGACGATCAGATCGCGGCGTGTGCCATCGAGTCGCCAGATGGGCAATTCGTAGGTGGTCGTTTCCCCGGCGCGGCGTTGCGCGGTCTGCGCCTGGATGAAAGCTACGGCCTTTGGGTCAACGAATTCGGTGACTTTGCGGCCGATTAGTCCGCCGGCTGGCGCGCCGAAAATGCGCTCCGCGGCCGCGTTGACGAAGCGGAAGCGCTCTTCCGGGTCCGTGAAGCCGATCCCTTCGCCCTGGTTCTCGACAAGCAGGCGGAAATAGGCGGTGTGTTCCTGTTCGAGACCGGGCGCGCGGGCGCAGGCTTGCAGCGCGCCCAATTGACGTTGCACGCGCTCGGCCGGCGATGATTCGACCGCCGGCGGCGCATAGTAAGGATTGGGCATGACCTGTTCGCCGCAGATGGCCTGCGGATGCGTCTGTAGCGCTTCCAGGAGGACTTCTGGCGCGACGCGCCGTTGGTCGTAGAGGCTGAGGTAGGCGCAGGATGATGCGGCGATCCATGCTCGCAGTGACGCGTTGCGGTCGCCGAGCTTGCCGGCCGGCAGCGCGTCGGTCGCCCAGTCGCATTGTTCGGCGACGTGCAGCTCGTTGAAGCCGGCCGCATGGGCGAGACGTTCTTGCTGGCGCAGCCATTCCTGCGCCTGGGCCGGCTCCTGGCGATCCTGGGGCGCAAAAGCTGTCTCTGACGCCAGACAGACCAGGGCGCCGCGTGCTGTCTGGCTTTCTACGTCCAGTCCGCTGTCGTGGAGCAGATGTTCCAGCGCCGCAGAGGTCGCAGCCGGCATGACGAAGAGGACGCGCGCGCCAGACGCAAGGCCGGCGCGCGCGAATTCCGTTGCCGCTCCGAATAGCTCGTCATCGCTCTCGTATAGCAGGCACGGATAGTCACCGGCGCGCAGGGCTGCTACAGGACGCAGGTCAAACGTTTGCGACATGGTACGCTATTTCTTGTATGGTCCTTCCCGGATAGTATACCCGCAGACGCGTCGGCCGTCAATATGCCAGGCGCATCCCGTTCTGGGCGCAGACGAAACGCGGGTCGCCGCGTTGCGCGACCAGGGCTTCCACGCGGGCGCGCAGATTCTTGTGGATGTGCACCAGGATGATGTGCCGCGCATTAGTCTGGGCCAGCATGTCCAGGTGCGGCTCTGGCAGGACATGGGCGACTTCGCTGATGATGATGTCGGCGTCCTGGACGACCGGCCGAAGCTGCTCGGTGCCGCCCGGCGTCTCCAGGGCCAGGTCGCCGGAATAGACCAGACGCAGGCCGTCCATCTCGACGCGTAGGGAGTAGCTTTCCAGGGTCAGCCAGGGATAGCGCCCCAGGATGGCCTGATTGGCCGGCTGACTGCTCAGATGGCCGTTGGGGAAGGCTGAGACGCGCAGGCAGTCATCCGCGTAGAAGAGGCCGGCGTGGATGGGCAGGATGCCGAAGTCGAAGCGCCACAGCTCGCGGGCCAAATACATGGTGGGCAGGAACTGCTCCAGGCTCTGTACGGCCCCTTGCGGGACGGCCACGCGCAGCGACTTCGGCAGGGCGTCGGCGGAGAGGCGCGCCCAGGAGGCCCATTCGCGGATGCCGATGGGGACGTCTTCCTCGCGCCGGCAGGCGGCCCAGATGCCAAAGAGAAGGTTGAACACGCCGGCGAAGTGGTCGTAGTGTGTATGGCTGATGAAGGCGACGCGTACGCTCAACGGATTCACGCCATAGGCCGCCATGCGGCCGGCCGCGCCTTCGCCGCAGTCGAGCAAGTAGGTCCGGCCGTCTTGAACCAGGGCATAGCTGGAGCCGGCGTAACAGCCGGGCGCGTCCGGGCCGCCTCCCAGGATCACAAGCTCTCTCACCGTTTCACCTCAACACGAGAAGTCTGGCGTGATGGGTCACGCTGCGCTCAAGTATAGTCATCTCTGGGGCCGGCGTCAACCGTGTCGGTGGTTGAGCCAACCGCGCGGACTTGACGTTTTCGCGCCGGCCATGTATCATACCCTCTGTCTTGTGGGTCAGCGGCGCCCCCTTCTTGGTATTGCCAATGAGGGGGCTTTGTTATCTCAGGAGAGTTGGGGACGCATGCGGATTGGCATTGATGCCCGATTGTTGTATTATAGTCCGGGCGGCATCGCCGAGTACACACGACAGTTGGTGCAGGCGCTCATCGAAATCCAGGGCGAAAGCGACGCGCAGGACGAATTCACGGTCCTTTACAGTCGCAAGTACGCCTATCAGCCATTCTCTCAGCCGCGCTTCCATACCAAGTCTATCTGGACGCCCAGCCATCACCGTCTGGAAGGGTGGACGTTGGGCGTCGAATTGCGCCGGCTGGGCCTCGATCTGTTGCACAGCCCCGATTTCATTCCTCCGCATTCCAATCGCTTCCGCCGGGTCATCACAGTGCATGACCTGGCGTTCTTACGCTACCCGCACTTCCTGACCAGGGACGCGGCGCGTTACTACGGCCAGATTGATCAGGCTGTGATGCGCGCGGATCATATCATCGCCGTTTCGGAAAGCACGAAGCGGGACACGATGCGGCTCCTCGGGGTGCCGGATCGCAAGATCAGCGTCATCTATGAAGCGGCGAATCCGATCTTCCGCCGGCTCGATCCGGCCCTGGCGCGCCAGAAGCTGGCCGGCTCCTATGCTCTGCCAGAGCATTTCATCTTGTTTGTCAGCACCATCGAACCGCGCAAGAACATCACGGCCTTGTTGCAGGCGATGCGTAAGCTGAAAGACGACTATCGCCTGCCGCACAAGCTGCTGTTGGCCGGCCGCAAGGGCTGGCTCTTCGACGACGTCTTTGCCACCATCGCGCAGCTCAAACTGGAGCAGGACTGTGTCTTCCTGGGGCGCGTCTCGGCGGACAACTTACTCTATCTTTACAATGCCGCGGACCTGTTGGTGCATCCGGCTTTCTACGAGGGCTTTGGCCTGCCGCCGTTGGAAGCCATGGCCTGCGGCACACCGGTGGTCACTTCCAATGTCTCGGCGTTGCCGGAGATCGTCGGCGACGCCGGCGCGCTGGTGGATCCCAACGACATTGATGGGCTGACGGTGGCGATCTGGCGCGCCCTCACGGATCAACAGATGCGGGCGACGATGGTGGAGCGAGGGCTGGCGCGCGCCGGCCAGTTCTCCTGGCAACGCGCCGCCCGTGAGACGCTGCAGGTCTATCATCAACTGAACGCCTGATTGGCCGGCGCGCCGCGTGGCGTGATCCAGCGACCTATGGAGCGACGACGATGTCCAAACCCTACGGCTTGCTCGTCCTGACGTCTCAGTTGCCCTACCCGCCCCAACAGGGGGCGACCATCCGCAGTTACAATCTGTTGCGCGAGTTGGCCGGCCGCGCCGATATGGATCTCCTCTCCTTCATCGGCCGGCCGGGAGAGATCGAAGCGGCTGGCCCTTTGCGCCCGCTCTGCCGGCGCATCGAAGGCGACCTCACCCCACAACGCTCGACTGTGCAGCGCGCCCTGTCCGCCTTCTTCTCGCCCCAACCCGATATGGCTCTGCGCTTCGCCTCACCGGCCTTCGCCGGCCGGTTGGCGCGGGCGCTGGATGCGTGCGACTACGACGCTATCCTCTTCGTGGGCATTGACATGGGGCCGTATTTGCAGCAGGCGGCGCGCTGGCGGGCGGCGCTGCCGGCCGGCCGACGCCGCCCCCGCTTCATTTTCGATGACCTCAATGCCGAATATGTCTTGCAGCAGCGTGCCTTTGAGACCGACCTGTGCGGCTTGCGGCAGCCCCGTCGCTGGGCCGGCGCGCTCTATTCTTTCATCCAATGGCGCAAACTGCGGCGCTTCGAGGCGCAATTGTGCCGGCTGGCGGATGATGTGGTGGCGGTCTCGGAGACCGATGCGGCGGCGTTGCAACGCATCGTCCCCGGCTTGCGCGCCACGGTGGTGCCAAATGGGGTGGACCTGGAACGCTATCGGCCGGCCGGCGGGGCGCGGCCGCGTCTGACGCCGGAGCCGGCGCTGGTCTTCACCGGCAAAATGGACTTCCGGCCCAATGTGGATGCCGCCTGCTGGTTCGCCGATGAGGCGCTGCCACGCATCCGCGCCGCCGAGCCGGGCGTGACCTTCGTGGTCGTGGGGCGCGATCCCCATCCGCGCGTGCGCGCCCTGGCCGGCCGGCCGGGCATCCTGGTCACCGGCGCGGTAGAGGACGATCTGCCCTATTTCGAGGACGCGACTGTCTATGTCGTCCCGCTGCGCGTGGGCGGAGGCACGCGTCTGAAGGTGCTGGCGGCCATGTCCATGCAGAAGGCGCTGGTATCCACGGCGCTGGGCTGCGAGGGGCTGGGGGCGCAGCACGAGAGCGAGCTGCTGATCGCGGATGAGCCGGCCGATTTTGCCGCGCAGACCATCGCCCTGCTGCGCGATCCGGCGCGCCGAAGGGAGTTGGGGGCACGGGCGCGCCAGTTCGTGGAAACGCGCTATGGCTGGTCGGCGCTGGCCCCGCGCCTGGAGCGTCTGTATGCCCGCTGAGGGCCGTGTCCCGTTTCCTGCTGCGCCGCGCCACGGCGCGCGGGATCAGGTCTTGCGCTTCTTCGCCGGCGCGACGCGGCCCTTGCGGCGCATGGGACGCCGGCGCGTGGCGGTGCGGCGCGTGTTGCTCATCCGTCCCGATCACCTCGGCGATTTCCTGTTCGCCACGCCGGCGCTGGAACGCTGGCGTTGTGGCGCCCCGCCGGGCATCGAGACGGTCTTGTCCATCGGCCCGTGGAACGCCGAGCTGGCAGCGCATGGCCCGTTGCCGGCCGGCGTCGAGACCTATGCTTACCCCGGCTTCGCGCGCCAACCGAAGGAGCATCTCTGGTCGCCCTATGTGGCTCTGTTGGCGCAGGCGGCCTATTTGCGCCAACAGCATTTTGATGTCGCGGTGCTGCTACGTTTCGACCACTGGTGGGGCGGGCTACTGGCTTACCTGGCCGGCATTCCTCTGCGCGTCGGTTACGCGGTGGAGCCGCTGCGCGGTTTCCTGACGGACCCGGTGCCCTACGTCGGCAAGGCGCATGAGGTGGAGCGCAATCTGGCGCTGGTGGAGCGCGTCCTGGCGTTGTGCGGGCAAGGGACACAAGATTGCAGCCGCCTGGCGCCGCGCCTGATCTACCACATAGAGCCGGCCGAGCAACAGGCGGTCGCCCGGCTCCTGGCCGACCGGCGTATCACGCCGGAGCGCCCGCTCATTGCGCTGCATCCCGGCGCCGGCGCGCCGGTGAAATTCTGGCCGGCCGAGCGCTTCGCGGCCCTGGCCGACGCACTGAACCGCCGTTACGGCGCGCAAATCCTGCTGACGGGAGGCCCGGCCGAGCTGCCGTTGGCGTGGCGTGTGGCGGCCGGCGCGCGCGCCCAGACGCATATCCTGGCCGGCAGGACCGATCTGCCGACGCTGGCGGCGCTCCTGGCGAGCTGCGATCTGGTTATCGGGGCCGATAGTGGGCCGTTGCACCTGGCGACAGCCGTGGGCGCGCCGACGGTGCATCTGTATGGGCCTTCTGACCCGGCGCTCTTCGGCCCGTGGAGCGCGCGGCCGGCGCTGCATCGCGTCGTGCTGGCCGACTGCGCCTGCGCGCCATGTGACCGGCTGGAATACGCGCCGGCCGAGTTGGCGCGCCACGATTGTATGGCGTCTATCTCTGTGGAGCGCGTCCTCGCTGTCGCCGAGGAGTTGTTGGACGCTTGGCATTTCCGCCGGCTCGGTGTAGAATAGACCCAGGAACGCGACGCGTTCACTACGCCTCATGAATGGATAGCGGATGACGATGCAGCCCATCGTGACGGCCGAAGATCGCCATTGGTGGTTTGCGGCGCGCACTCAGGCGTTGCTGGGAATCCTGGACCGCTGGCTGCCGGCTGGTGTGGCCGGCCGGCGTGTGCTGGATGTCGGCTGTGGAGCCGGCAATATGTTTCACCATCTGGCCCGCTACGGCTCGGTGCAGGGATTGGACAACAATCCGAAGCCCCTGGCGGTGGCGCGCCAGCGCGGCTATGCGGTGCAGGAAGGGCTGGCGACCGCCATGCCTTTCCCGGACGAGCAGTTCGATTTGATCGCCGCGCTGGACGTCATTGAGCATGTGCCCGACGACGCGGCAGTTTTGCGCGAGTGCTGGCGGGTATGCCGGCCGGGCGGGTTCTGCATCATCACGACGCCGGCGTTTCAGTGGCTTTGGAGCCACAATGACGAGGTTAATGGGCATCAGCGGCGCTACGCGCGGCGCGAATTGCGGGGCAAGCTGGAAGCGGCCGGCTTTGCGGCGCGCCGGCTGACTTTCAACAACTTCGCCATCTTCCCGCTGGCGGCGGCGTTGATCGTGCTGCGCCGGCGCACGGATAGGGAGCCGACCCTGGCCGCGCCGGGCGCCGATGATGAGGCGTATCAGGTGGAAATGGAGCCGGCCCCGCCGGCGCTCAACGTTGTGTTGGGCGCAGTGGGCGGGCTAGAGGCGCGGCTCTTGAAATGGATGGATATGCCGGCCGGCACATCGCTCATTGCGTTGGCCCAGCGGCCGGCCGCTTGAGCGGATGCGCGTCGCGCATCCCGACCCTGATAGGAGGCGACTGATGAGCGTTCCCGTAAGCGATGAGTCCAAGGATTTCTCGTTTTCCAAGTGGCTGGCTGAAGGGATGGAGGCGATGTTGCCGCGTCGCCTCGCGCCGCGCTTCATCCCGGCCGACACGCGCACCCACATCCGCGCCGCGCGGCGCGAGATGCTGATGGCGGCGCGCAGTCTGCTGGATGAAGTGATCGAGAAGGTTGACAAAGCGCCGGCCGCGCCCAAGAAAGTGACCAAGATCAAGGTCGAATGACCGGCGGCAGGGCATGCAACGGCGCAGGGGACGGATGATTGGTCCCCTGCGCCGGCGCGCATCTGTGATCTTTATACGGTGTTAGGCGTTGCGTTTGGCTTCCACGCGCTCCCGAAAACGCGCCACGTTGATGATCATGCGTTGGTGCGTCCCCTCGCCCACCAGTTCGCGCCCATCACGCGCCTCCACGCGGAAGGTTAGTTTGCGTCCATCCACGGAGAGCAGCTCGGCGCGCGCGACCACTTCCATGCCCAGCGGGGTGGGGGCCAGATGGTGGATATCCAGGTGTACGCCGACGGTGCGATAGCCGGCCGGCAAGAGGGCATCCACCGCCGCCACGCCGGCGCGCTCCATCAGGCGCACCATCTCCGGCGTCGCCAGCACTTCCACGCCGCCACTGCCGAGGTGCAACGCGGTGTTCTCCGGGCGCACGGTGATGCGTTGCTCGCCGACCAGGCCGGGTATGATCTTCTCGAAGGCGACCTCGCTCATGCCGGCTCTCCCGCCGGCGTCTCGGCTGCTATCGCTTCGTCCAGCAGCGCCTGAAACTCCGGCGCATCCAGCGTCTCCGCTTCTACCAGTCGCTCCGCAATCAGCTCCAGCGCCGGCCGATGTTGCGTCAGGATGGCACGGCCGCGCTCGTAGGCTTCCCAGATGAGCGCCCGCACTTCTCGGTCAATCGAGCGCGCCACCTCTTCCCCGTAGTTGCGCTGTTCGCCGATGTCGCGGCCCAGGAAGACCATCTCGTCTTTGTGGCCGAAGGTGAGGGGGCCGAGCTTTTCGCTCATGCCGAATTCGGTAACCATACGGCGCGCCAGTTGCGTGGCGCGCTCCAGGGAGTCGTTGGCGCTGTTCCAGGTCCAGGCTTCGTCGAAGACCAGGTTTTCGGCGGCGCGGCCGGCCAGCAAGGCGACCAGCTCGTCGCGAAATTTGAGCCGGCTGACCAGGATGGCGTCCTCTTCGGGCAGCGCCAGTGTATAGCCCATATTCAGGCCGCGTGAGATGATGCTGACTTTGTGTACCGGGTCGCAGTAAGCCAGTTGGGAGCGCGCCAGGGCCTTGCCGGCCTCGTGATACGCGATCACCTTCTTCTCTTCGTCCGAAATCAGGCGGCTCTTGCGCTCCGGGCCGGCCATCACCCGCTCCACCGATTCCTGGAAATCGTCCATCTCGATCACTTTTTTGTTGCGTCGCGCAGCCAGGATGGCGGCTTCGTTGACCAGGTTCTCGATGTCCGCGCCGACGAAGCCAGGGATCTGTTTCGCCAGGACGTCCAATTGCACGTCTGGGGCCAGGGGCTTGCCACGCACGTGGACTTGCAGGATGGCCTTGCGCCCGTTGACGTCGGGCCGATCCATCACCACGCGACGGTCGAAACGGCCGGGGCGCAGCAGCGCCGGATCCAGGATGTCGGGGCGGTTGGTGGCGGCGATGATGATGACGTTGGTGTCGGTGTCGAAGCCGTCCATTTCGACCAGCATCTGGTTCAGGGTCTGCTCGCGCTCGTCGTGCGAACCGCCCAGCCCGGCGCCGCGCTGGCGTCCAACGGCGTCGATTTCATCCACGAAGATGATGCAGGGCGAATGTCGCTTGGCTTGGTCGAAGAGGTCGCGCACGCGGCTCGCGCCCACGCCCACGAACATCTCGACAAACTCGGAGCCTGAAATCGAGAAGAAGGGCACGCCCGCTTCACCGGAGACGGCTTTCGCCAAAAGGGTTTTGCCCGTTCCGGGAGGTCCAACCAATAAAACACCCTTCGGGATACGCGCCCCAAGTTGAATAAACTTCTGCGGCTCTTTGAGAAATTCGACCACCTCTGCCAGTTCCTGCTTCGACTCGTCTGCGCCTGCCACATCGGCAAAGGTGACGGTGGGATGCTCACCGCTGAACATGCGCGCGCGGGATTTTCCAAACGACATGGCGGCGTTATTGCTGCCCTGCGCCTGTCGGAAAATAAACCACAACACGCCGCCCATCAACAAAACGGGCAGGATGTAAAAAGCGCCGCTCAGAACGCCAGTCCACACAGACGGGGCGCTGACTTCGATATCCACTGTTGCAAGTTGTTCGGGAGTCACGCCGAAACTGCGAAGTTGATCCACCAATGTGGTGTCGGGTTCCTTGCGAGACTCGACCGCATCACTTTCAGTTCCGTCCAGGCTCACAACGCGAATGACATCGTCATTTCCGATAATAATACGCCCAACCTGACCAGCCTGCACTTGCCTTGCCAGATCGCTCAAGGTCAGCGCTTCGGGAGAACTGGCTGTATCACGGAAGCCCATGTAGAACATGGCTCCAATGGCGATGATCAGCAGAAAATACACAAAATACGATTGACTACGGGAATTCACGGAATCCTCCAAATTTGACTTTCGATGAGATTATACCAAGCCCTGCCATTGGACGGCGCGCGCATGGGAAATTTATATGATTCTCTAATACGGCTTGTCTGACGAAAAATCCGATAGCAAAGACATCTACCCAAGGCCAGTCAAAGAAAATATGCGACTTGTCTTATCGAATAAAGATGTTGTGAGATACGGAAAACATACGCGCAGCAGAAATGTTTACCGAAAAATTTACCCCTTTGGTATTAGAATATGTTCAAGTTTATGAAATCAAACCACGCCCAAATGCCACCCCTCACCCGCTTTGCCTGGCTTTCGATTGGCGCAGCGGTCGTTACAATTGCGCTGAAGACAACCGCTTACTTCCTGACCGGTTCCGTTGGCTTGCTTTCGGACGCGCTCGAATCCCTGGTCAATCTCGTCGGCGCTTCGATGGCGCTGGCAATGTTAACCGTCGCCGCCCGCCCCGCAGACGAAGATCACGCCTACGGTCACAGCAAAGCCGAATACTTTTCAAGCGGAATGGAAGGGGGGCTGATTCTGATTGCCGCCGTTAGTATCATCGTTTCAGCCGCGCCGCGCCTCTTTGACCCCAAGCCGATCGAACAAGTCGGGCTGGGACTAGGCGTCTCGGTTGCGGCTTCTCTCATCAACCTGGGTGTGGCTCGCGTCCTTTTGAAGGCGGGCAAAGAGCATCATTCCATTACCCTCGAAGCAGACGCGCATCACCTGATGACCGATGTGTGGACATCCGTCGGCGTGTTGGGCGGCGTCGGGTTGGTGGCGTTTACCGGCTGGGAAATCCTCGACCCGATTGTGGCATTCGTCGTTGCGGCAAACATCATCTGGACGGGAGTCCGCATCGTGCGTTCCTCTGCGCTGGGATTGATGGATACCGCGCTCCCCGCACTGGAACAGGACAAACTAAAAAGCGTCCTCGATGGACACATGAAGGACGGAGTCCAGTACCATGCGCTCCGCACCCGCCAATCGGGGTCGCGTCAGTTCATATCGTTTCACGTACTCGTCCCCGGCGAGTGGACTGTCCAACAGGGACACTGCCTGCTGGAAGCCGTCGAAAGGGATGTCCGTCTGGCATTGCCAAACGCCACCGTATTTACGCATCTCGAACCGCTAAACGACCCCGCCTCCTGGGAAGATACAACCCTCGACCGCGCCTACCACCAACCTGATTAATCGAGGGTCAACTCCACGGGGCAGTGATCCGAGCCCATGACTTTGTCGTAAACGACGACATCCTTTACGCGCGGCATAAGAGCTTCGGAAACGAGGAAGTAGTCGAGCCGCCAGCCAATTCCCCGCTGACGGGCATTGAGGCGGTACGTCCACCAGGTATATTCCACCTTGTCGGGGTACAGTCGGCGGTAGGCATCCACAAACCCGGCATCCAAAAACTTTTGCACCCACTCGCGTTCCTCGGGTAAAAAGCCCGAGGTCTTTTCATTTTCCTTTGGGTTCTTCAAGTCAATCGGCATGTGCGCGGTGTTGAAATCGCCGGTGATGATGATTTGCTCACCGCGTTTATGGAGTTTGCCGCACAATTCCAAAAGGTATGCATAGAATTCGAGTTTATATTCCACACGGTCAAGCCCTCGCTGCCCGTTTGGGAAATAAATATTGAACAGCCGAATCCCATTCCAAACTGTCTGGATGACACGTCCTTCCACATCGAATTTATCCTCGCCCAAGCCGGGTTTGATTTCATCGGGCTGATTCTTGAAGAAAGTTGCCACCCCGCTGTAGCCGGGTCGCTGTGCCGCATTCCACACGTAGGGAAGTTTCAACGCGGCGCGCTGCTCGTCATCCAGTTGTTCTTCACGCGCCTTTACCTCCTGCAGGCACAAAGCATCGGGCTTTTGCTCGAAAGCCCAATCGAGGGCGTTTTTCCCAAGCGCGGCGCGGATTCCGTTTACGTTCCAGGTGATGATTTTCATCGCATATTCCTCTTTTTTTCTATGGTAAACTTGCCGAAACAGACAGGAGAAAAATGAATCACGAAACTGTCAAACGCATTGTTTGTATTGAAGACGAGATGGAAATGATAGACCTGATCCAGCTCATTCTCGGGCGCCGCGGATTCGAAGTCACCGGCGCATCGGGTGGGAAGGAAGGGCTGGAATTAGTGCGCGGCACGCACCCCGACCTGGTCTTGCTGGACCTCATGATGCCCGACATGGACGGTTGGGAAGTATACCAACAAATGAA
>CAIQJD010000407.1 GCA_903872005.1 uncultured bacterium
GAGCTGGGCGGCGCCGGCGGTTGGGTCGGCGCGCTCACCGGCGCGTTCCTCCTCGGCGCAACCCTGGGCAACCTCTTCTGGGGCCGGCGCGCCCACCCTCGCACGCTACGCAAGATGTGCCTCGTCGCCACCTGCGGCAGCATGGCGAGCTACGCGCTCTTCACATCGGTCTTTCACGCCTTGCCGCCGCTACTGGCGGTCTGCGTCTGGGCCGGCTTCTTTGACGGCGGCGTGGGACTCTTCTTCCTGAACCGCCTCTTCCAGCTCGCGCCGGCCCACCAGCGCCCCACCTTCGTCGCCATTCACAGCCTGACCATCAACCTGGCGGCCTTCCTGGGACCGTTGATCAGCGTATCCGTCGCCAACGCTCTGGGCGTCCGCCTCACCCTCGCGCTGTGCGGCCTCATCGGACTCGCCGGCGCCGGCCTGATCTACTGGCTGGGCTGGCAGCCGGCCGCGGCAAACGCGCCCACCGCAGAAACGAGGAAAGCAACGTGAGTCTCTGGCAAAACCTGCGCACGCGTCTCTATCCCCCTGGCGAAGGGGCGGATGCCGAAGAACGGCGCAACGCCTGGCTCTTCGGGCTGGAAGCACCCTTCTCGCAGCTCCCCTTCGCCGTCAGCGGCTTCTACGCGCTCTTCGCCATCCAGATGGGCGCCAGCAATGCCATCGTCGGCTGGCTCACCAGCGGCCCGGCCCTGGTCAATCTCCTCTGGATCATCCCTGCCGGCGCGCTGGTGCAGGCGTCCAAGAACTACACGCACCCCTTCGCCATCGGCGCCTTATTGCAGCGCCTCTTGATGATGACCCTGGCCCTCATCCCCTTCTTGCCGGCCGCCTCGCGCCCCTGGGCCCTGGTCGGCATCGTCATGATTGTCGCCGTCCCCTGGGCCGTGCGGAATCTCGCCTTCCAGGCCACCGCCGGCGAAATGTTCTCCCCGCGCACCTTCAATCGCTACGTCGGCCTGCGCTGGGCCATCATGTCCGTCACCGACGTGCTGACCATGCCCATCCTTGGCCGGCTCATGGACATCGTGCGCTTCCCGCTAAACTTCCAACTCCTCTTCGGCGGCGTCGGCCTCCTCACCCTGCTCTCCACCGGCCTGATCCTGCGCCTGCGCGTGCCACCCCATCCCAAGCCGGCGCGTCGCGCCAACGCAGACGGCAGCGCAGCGCCGGCCCCATCCTTCTGGCGCGCCTACCGCAGCTTCATCTTCTTTGAGATCGGTGTGGCCGTAAGCTATCTGGCCCTCAACGCATCCGCGCCTCTGGCGCGCATCTACTGGGTGCGCGACCTGCAAGCCAACGGCGCCTGGGTAGGGGCATTGACGGCCGCGACATCGGTGGGAATGATGCTGGGGACCCTGGCCTGGAGCCGGCTCAACATCGGACATGGCCTCCGCGTGGCAGTGCTGGCCCTCTCGGCAATCTACTTCGGCCTGAACGCGCTCCTCACCGCCGCGCTGAACCAACTGGCTGCCCTGGTCGTCCTCGGCGTGCTGGTCGGCCTGGCAGCCGGCTGCGCCGAGCTGGCGATCTTCAACCGCATGTTCCGCGTCTCGCCGCGCGCCCGCCGGCCGCTCTTCCTCAGCCTGCACAACGTCGTCGCCAACGGCGCAGCCTTCATCGGCCCACTGATTAGCACAAGCCTGGCCGACCGATGGGGCGCCCGGCCGGCCCTGGCCGCCATTGGCGCGGTGGGCGTGGCCGGCGCGGCGCTGATCTACGCGCTGGGCTGGGGCAAAAGCCCGGATGACAGCGAGAGCGCAGAAGCCGCTGCTACATGAAGAGCGCCGGCGGGGAGCATCCCGCCGGCGCGTGCATCACACTATTTCCTTATCCACGACCGCGAACCGTGCCCTCTCACAAACCGAGGACGCGCGCCGCGTTGCCCCAGAAGTAGTCCTCAATGGCCTTGTCGCCAAGATGGAGCGCCTGGAACGCCGCTTTGACCGCCCGCAAATTCTCCAGTCCCACCAGCGTCGGCTGCACCGTCCGCGTCTGCGCCTCATCTTGCCAATACCCCTCGCCCTCCGACAGCCAGAAGAGCGCCTGATTCACTCCCAGATTGGTGCCGCGCTGGTGCGAGCAGAAGAAGTCCGAGGCATAGAAGACGTGCGCCGGCCCCAGATAGCGCAGACACGCCATCGTCGCCAGCGGCTCGCAACATACCGACGTGTCGGCATACAGGTTGTCCAGGCCCGTCAGTGCTTGCAGCCCGCGCCACGCCAGATACGGATTGAACCCCCGCGCCGAGTGATCCAGGATCATCGTGATATGCGGATACTTCTCGCAATAGTAGCGAATCCAGTGCTGGTTAGACGGATCAGAAGCCGAGAGCCGGCGCTGGATATGCAGAGTGATACTCCACCCTTCCTGATGCGCCACCGCCACAATCGGCTCCGGCAGATAGGCCGGCAGCTCCGCCTCGCTGTACGTCGCCACATCCGCATACGACGCGAAAGGCTTCAGCCCGCGCAGCCCCAGCCGGCGCACTTCCTGGCGCACCCACTCCGGATCGTCGCCTGGTCGCACCATGAACTGCCCGCGCGCCAGGACATCTTTCTTGATCTCCTGGCTCACCCAGGCATTGGGCCCTTCGGTCGGAATACCGCCGCGCCGGCCGCCCGGAAACGGGAAATGCAGCCCATGCACCTCTCGCCCCGGCAGGA
>CAIQJD010000408.1 GCA_903872005.1 uncultured bacterium
GATCCAAGAGCGATTGACTAACCTGCTCGCCAAGATGGCCGAGCTGAACGTAGACACGTTCATGGTCACGCAGCCGGAGAATCGGCGCTACTTGAGCGGCTTCACCGGCTCGGCCGGCGCACTCTTCATCACCCAGACCCGGGCCTGTCTGGCGACTGACTTCCGCTATTTTGATCAGGCCCACGAGGAAAGTCCGGCGTTCACCTTGTTAGAAGTGCGCCAAACGTTTCAGGCCGCGCTGCCGGCTTTTCTGGCCGAGCTGGGGGCCAAACGCGTTGCCTTTGAAGCCGATGACGTGACCTACGATCAGCACCAGAGTTACAGCGCCGCCCTGGGCGCGGCCGTGGAGTTGACCCCGACCAAGGACGTCACCCGTTGGCTACGCGCCATCAAGGCGACGGGCGAAATGGAAGCCGTGCGCTGCGCCGTCGCCTGCGCCGATCAGGCCATCACGCGCGTGCGCGCGATGCTGCGCCCGGGCATGACCGAACGTGAGATCGCCTGGAAGCTGGAGCAGGAGATGCGCGCCGCCGGCGGCGATCGCCCATCCTTCGACACCATCGTGGCTGCCGGCCCGGCCAGCGCCAAGCCCCACGCCCGCCCCACCGACACCGCCATCCGCGCCGGCGAGCCAATTGTCATTGACATGGGCTGTAAGGTGAACGGCTACTGTTCCGACCTGACCCGCACGTTCATCATTGGCGAGCCAGACGCGCAGTTCACGATGATCTACGACATCGTTTTGCGCGCGCAACAGAAAGCGGCGCTGGAGATCCGTCCCGGCATGATCGGCAAGGCCGCCGACGCCATCGCCCGACAGGTAATTGAAGACGCCGGCTATGGCGAGCGCTACGGGCATAGCCTGGGTCACGGCGTCGGCCTGGCGATCCACGAGCTGCCCCATGTAGGCGCCATGAGCGATCACACCTTGCAGGTCGGACACATCTTCAGCATCGAGCCGGGCATCTATGTGCCCGAATGGGGCGGCGTGCGCCTCGAAGACCTGGCGCACTTGAGCGAGGCCGGCCCGCTCACCCTATCGCAAGCCAGCAAAGACCCGGTGATCCCCTTGCGCTGAACATGCGAACTCCCGCCGGCTGTGCGCCGGCGGGAGTCTTCTTGTCAGGCATCCACGTTCCTACGCGCTACCCCACCCCACGCGCTAGTCCATGACCTGCGGCAGATTGGCGCGCGCCACTTTCACCGCCACAATCACCGCCGCGCCGGTGCGCTGGCTCAACTGTGGCTCGCCGGCCAGATACGCGTCCGAACCCGGCAAGAAGTCAATGGGCGTACCGCCCAGGCCGCTGCTGGTATGCTGCAACGCCTTGAAGCGGACCGTCGCCACGACGATGCGCCCACTTTTGGGCGCGCTGCCCAGGGCCACGCCGGCGTCATACGCAATGCGGCCGGCCGCATTGTCCACCTGGTTTAGAATCACCGTCGGCAACGCAGCGCCAGGGATGATCTGGTCTACCGGGTTGCCGGCCGCATCCACCACCTGTAAGATGGTCGGGTCGAAAGCGATCGTCGTCCCGATGGCGTCCATCTGTCCCTCGCCGGCGTTCAGTATCATCGTGACCACGAAGGTATCCGACGGATCCACCAGCCGCCGCGCCGGCTCAATCCACAGCTCCATGCTGCCACTGCCGGCGCGCGCCGCGCTGGTGGGCGCTGCCGGCGCGCCAGTCAACGCCAACGGCCCGCGTTGCCCGTAGTTGCTGGCGAGGAGCGAGAAATCGGCCACGGCCACCCGCTCGTCGCCATCCAGATCGGCGCGCGCATCCCAGCGTTCGTCGCCCGGCCGCGTGTTGTAGGCCGTCACCAGCAGCGAGAAGTCGCCGCCGGCCACGCGGTCGTCATTGTTGACATCACCCTCACGCAGCGTCCCCAGGTCCACCACCGCCGGCGACGGCAGGGTCACATTCTGGCGCGCATTGCTCAACGTATGCGAGCCTTTGATCGTCACGCCGAACGTCCCCGACGGCGGCGTCAAGATCGTGAAGCGGCCATTCTCGTCCAGGGTGGTCTCGAAGGCGCGCACCGGCGCGCCGGCCTGATCGAGCAGCGTGACGGTCACCGGATAGCCGGCCCAGCGCGTGCTGGGCGCGCGGCCGCGCCCCTGCAGCGCCGCCCGGCCAATGAACCACGGCGCCTGCACAATCACCGAGCCATTTTCGGCGCGCCCCAGGATGCTCTCTCCGCCGTAGTAGACCTGCGAGGCCGCATCAAAGAGCAGCGGCATCCCACCAACCGCGACCGTCTGCGAGACGGCCCGGAAGCGGATCGTCGCCAGGCGGAAAGTCCCCGCCGGCGGCCGGTCGCCCAGACGCCGGCCAGCCCCAAAGGCGATGCGGCCGGTTGCATTGTTGGCCGTATTCTGCAACACCAATGGCAAATCCGTGCCGGCCGTGATTTGATTCGTCGGATTGCCGTACGCGTCCACTACCTGCAAGATGCGCGGGTCAAAAGTGATGTAGGCATCTACCGAATCCACCGGCTGCGCTTCGGTCGCCAGCATCACATCCACACGAAAAGCGCTATTCAGCGCCACGTCGCTGTGCTGCGGATTGAAAGAGAGCGTGACTGGATTGCGCGCGTCCACCGTGAGCGTAATGGGCGCCGTCAGGCGCGACCGCGCCGGGTCGTTGCTGAGAACCACCAGTTGTGCCAGGTATTCGCCCGGCGTCAGGCCGGCCGTCGCCACCGTCACACTGATCGCCTGAGAGTCCCCCGGTTCCACCACGCCGGCCGTCGGCGCTTCGCTCAGCCACGGCGCGTCCTGCTGCGCCCTGAGCAACTCGTCGCTGACGAAGAAAGTCAAATCCGCCCACCCTACATTCGAGAGGGTGATGACCGCTTCCGCCGACTGCCCCTGCTCCAGCCGATAGGTCAGGCTCGTTGGGTTCAGGACTGCACTCGGCTCAGCATGCGCGACGGCGTGCGACTCGTGCGCCCCGGAATAGTTCCCGTTGTAACCGCCCACGGCGTACAGCCGGCCATTTGCCGCCGCCAGGCCCAGAGTGCGCCGACCCACCGTCATCGGGTCGAACGTACTCCATTCGCCGGTCGCCGGATCGTACACTTCATTGGCATTCATGTAGCTGGTCCAGCCGCCGCCCACCACGTACACCTTACCGCCGGCGCTGGCTACGCCGGGGCCGCCGCGCGGGAAACGCAGCGACGCCACATAATCCCAACGATTGGTCGCCGGGTCATAGGCTTCAACCGAAGCCAGGTCCCACGAGATGGCATCCAGACCGCCAACCACATAGATCTTGCCATTCACCGCCGCAGCGCCGGCAAAGGTCCGCTCAACGTTCATGTCGGCGATCTGGCTCCACTGGTTGGTCGCCGGGTCAAAGCGATAGCATGTCCGCAGCCCATAGACGCCATCGTTCCCACCCAGCACGTACAACTTGCCGTCCAGCGCCGCCGATGCATGGGCAAACCGGCCGGCCGGCAGAGGCGCACCCTGGCTCCAGCTATTCGTCGCCGGATCATAAATTTCAAGCGCCGTCGTCGCCGCGTCGGCCGCGGTATAGCCGCCGGCGACATAGATGCGCCCATTGATGACCGCGGCCGAGATGTTGCTGACCGCCAGCGGCTTGTCCGCGCGTCGCGTCCAGGCATCGGTCGTCGGATCATATTCATCCACCAGCCCGGCGATGTCCCGCGTGCCCACCCCTTCATCGGCCAGATTGTCCGGCTCGGCGGTATCGCGCAGCGAGCGGGTCGGCTTCTTGCCGGCCCGCGTCCAGGCGGTTTCCCCGCCCAGCGCGTAGAGCTTGCTGCCAACGCTCACGACGGCCAGCCGGCTGCGCGGATCGGGGAGCGCCGCCTGGGGGCGCCAGGCCGGCTCCGGCGCTGTGACGATGCTGTCCACGCAGAAGCCCCAGGCGACTACGGATGAATCCGTATGCAGGCGAATTTCCAATGTCCGCCCGCGGAAGACCGGGCTCCATACGCCATCGGGATACCAGCCGCTATAGCGCGCGAGTTCTATGCCATCCGGCGTGCGTAGGCTGACATAGTCAAAGCCCGTTTCCGTCTCCAGACGCGCGAAATGGATGCGCGAGTACGCCGCAGTCGTATCGGTATTGGTGATCGTCCAACTGACGTCCAGGCTATCCGCGTACGGATGCGGCGATTCGAGCAAACAAGTCAGCGGCGTCGGCGATGGCGTGACGGTCGGAGAGGCCGTCGGCGTCGGCGGCAGCGTGCCCGTCGGGGTCGCCGTCGCTGTCGGAGTCGGGCTGGCGCCGGCGGTCTCGACAGCATCCAGACAGAAACCCCACTGGGTGATGCTGCCATCTGTGCTGAAAACCACCTGCACCACGGGGCCGGCAACGGCATCGCTCCATAGCCCATTGGGATAGGAGCCGCTGATCGTCTGGCGCAAATTGCCGCCCGAATCGAGGATCTGAACGACATCCCAGCCGGCTTCGACTTCCAGGCGTGAGAAATGGACGCGCGTGTAAGGCGCTGCCCCATTCGGATTGACCACCGTCCACGTGCGGGAATAGTTGTTGGCATAGGGGTGCGCTGATTCGATGAGACAGGTCGAAACCGTTGGCGTCGGCGTCGGCTGCGGATCAGTAGCGGCATTGACGGCCGCCAGGGCATTGATGCGCCCCCAACCGAAGACATCGTCGCGACCGCGGTCGCCAAGGTCGGCGGCGGTGTATTCCATGACCCACTCGATCTGCGCCGGCGTCAGGGCCGGATTCACCGCCTTAATCAACGCGGCGAGGCCGGCCACATGCGGCGCCGCCATCGAGGTGCCCGCGAGCCGACCATAGCTGTGCCCGCTGCTGGTCCACAACGTCGAGAGGACAGCATTGCCGGCCTCTCCACCCGGCGCGGCGATGTCCACGTAGTAGCCGGTATTGGAATACCAGGCATGCCAGTTGGAGATCGTGGTAGCCGCGACGCCAATCACGTGTTCGAGCGCCGCCGGATACGTAACCGGGTTGCCTTCTTGATATTCATTGCCGGCCGCCGCCGCCATCAGCGCGCCCCGGCCGTATGCGTAGTCCACCGCCTCGCGCAGCGTCTGCGATTCGCCAGACCCGCCGAAACTCATACTGATCACAGTTGCGCCATGATCAGCCGCCCAATGCAAGCCCTCGGCCACATCGGCATACGTCCCGGAGCCTTCGTTGTCCAGCACTTTGACCGGCATCAAGCGCGCCTGCCAGTTGACGCCGGCCACGCCCACGCCATTATTGCTGCTGGCGGCGGCAATGCCGGCGCAGTGCGTGCCATGGCCCTCGTCATCTTGCGCCGTGGCATCATTGTTGACGAAGTCGTAGCCGGCGACGATCTTGTCCTGCAAATCGGGATGGGTCAAATCAATGCCGGTATCGAGGATCGCGATGGTCGTGCTGATGCTGCCGGTACTGACATCCCACGCCGCCGGCCCATTGATGGCATTCATGTTCCACTGCTGACCGAAAGACGGGTCATTGGGCGTGCCGGAAGCCTGCATCAGGTAGTTCAGCTCGGCGTAGCGTACCGCCGGCAAACGGCCTAACTCGTCCACCATACTGCGCTCTCGGCCGGCCGGCACAGCCAACACACTCACGCCCAACGCTTCAATCTGTTTGAGGACACGCAAACTGCGCGTCTCCAGGATCGTCTGGCGCTCGTTCAAAGCGGCCCCTGGCTTGAAAGCGACCAGGATTTGTCCGGCCTTGAAGGCCGGCGGCTGTTTGGCCGGCAGGCGCGTGGCAGAATCGAGCGGCGGCTGCGGCGCGCCGGCGCTGACGCCCACGCCATAGAGCGCCAGGCTGCACAGAATACAGAAGCTCAAGCCCACGAGCACGAGGCGTTGGATGGTATTGCTTGTATGAACCTTCATGCGTACTTCCCCCTCGCGGCCGTTCCCCCTACAGAATGCGACCATCGGCAACCCAAGAAGCCAGACGATTCTGATAAGAATGATCGAGAATGATGGTGAGGTCTGTTCTCATATCATTGTAACACATCATCAGCCAAATCGCGACGGTCGGGACAACTTTTAACCTAATATTCCGCCCTTCGCCACCGCGCATGAGCCATGTTACAGGTAGAGACGCAACGCCGGCCCCTCAGGTACGGCCTGGGCCAACCATTTGACAAGAAGCGCCGCGTGCGCGATACTATGTTGTGTATAGTGCAATCATGTTGCATGATACGCAACCACACAGAAGCTGTATGCGGCGCATGGAACAATATCGCAGTTCCGAGTTCTCCAGTCCCAGACGTGTATAGACCCTGATGAAGGAGGCGCTCCCTTGCACGCCATTGTCTGTATCAAGCAGGTTCCCGATACGTCCGAAGTCAAGATTGACCCGGAACGCGGCACACTCATTCGAGAGGGCGTGCCCAGTATCATCAACCCCTTCGACACCTACGCAGTCGAAGAAGCCCTCCGCCTCAAAGAAAAATTCGGTGGCAAAGTCACACTCATCAGCATGGGCCCGCCCCAAGCCAAAGAAGCCTTGAAAGAGGCGTTGGCCATGGGCTGCGACGATGCCATTCTCATCTCTGACCGCGCCTTCGCCGGCTCCGACACCTGGGCCACCGCCTATACCCTCTCTCAGGCCATCCGCCGCATCGGCGACTACGACATCATCCTCTGCGGCAAACAAGCCATTGACGGCGACACCGGCCAGGTCGGCCCCGGCATCGCGCGCCAGTTGCAGATCACCCAGCTCACCTACGTCTTCAAGATCCGCGAGATTGACTTCGCCCAACAGACCATCTGCGTCGAGCGCCTGTTGGAAGAAGGGCGCGAAGTGGCCGTCAGCCGGCTGCCGGCGCTGGTCACCGTGGTCAAAGATATCAACCAGCCGCGTTATCCGGTCTTTTCCGGCATACGCCGCGCGTCGCGCATGCCCATTCCGATCTGGACTGCGGCCGAGCTGGAAGGCGTAGACCGCAAGCTCCTCGGCCTGGATGGCTCGCCGACCCGCGTGGTCAAAGTCTTCAGTCCGCCGGCGCGCCTGGGACGCATCCAATTGTTTGATGGCGAGCCGGCCGACGCCGCCGCCAGGCTCGTGGCCGCGCTGCACGACGACAAAGTAATCTAGCGTCGAGGAGGACGATTCATGGCTCTGTTGAACATTGATCGCGAGAAATGTATCGGCTGCGAAGCATGCGTGGGAGCCTGTCCTTTCGGCGCACTGAGCATGGACGCAGAGAATATCGCCATCGTAGACGAACGCTGCACGGCCTGTCGCGCCTGCCTGGAAGTCTGCCCATCTGACGCCCTCAGCCTGCCCGAAGTCGCCGCGCCGGCCGCCGGCCTTGCCGCCTATCAGGGCGTCTGGGTCTGGGTGGAACAATTCAATGGCGCAGCCGGCTCCATCTCGTGGGAAATGGCCGGCAAGGGTCGCGAGCTGGCAAATCAGCTCAAGACCAGCCTGACCGCTGTCGTCCTGGGCTATCAGTGCGAGTCCATCGCGCAGCAGGCCATCGCCTACGGGGCGGATCGGGTCATCCTGGTAGACGATCCGAGCCTGGCCGCCTATCGCACCGAACCCTACGCTCTGGCATTGATTGATTTGGTGCGCCAGCACAAACCGGAGATCTTCCTCCTGGGCGCGTCGTCGCGCGGCCGCGATCTGGCCGGCGCCGTCGCCACCGAAGTCGTCTGCGGCCTGACTGCCGACTGCACCGGCCTGGAAATTGACGCCGAGAACGGGTTACTGCGCCAGACGCGGCCGGCTTTCGGCGGCAACATCATGGCAACCATCATCTCGCCCAATCACCGCCCGCAGATGGCGACCGTGCGGCATCGGGTTTTCGAGATGCCCAAGCCGGACGCCACACGGCGCGGGGAGATCGTGCGCGCCAGCGCCGTCTTGAGCGAAGCCAAGATCGCCAGCAAAGTCGTGGACTTCATCCAGGCTGAGGGCGGCATCAACCTGGCCGATGCCAAGATCATCTGCTCTGGCGGACGCGGCGTCGGTGGGCCGGCCGGCTTCGATCCCATTCGTGAGCTGGCCGAGGTCCTGGGCGGAGCCGTCGGTTCCTCACGCGCCGCCGTGGATGCCGGCTGGATTCCCTACGCGCATCAGGTCGGCCAGACCGGCCGCACGGTGCGCCCCGACCTCTACGTTGCTTGCGGCATCTCCGGCGCCATCCAACACCTGGCCGGCATGCAGACCTCGCAGGTCATCATCGCCATCAACAAAGACCCCGAAGCGCCCATCTTCAAATTTGCCAACTACGGCATTGTCGGCGACCTGTTTGAAATCGTGCCGGCGCTGACGGAACAATTCCGCCAGGCCCTGGGCAAATAGACACGTTCGTGGGGAAGGGCGGCGCAATCCGCCCTTCTTTTTCCTTCCCTGCCTATACCGAGCCGTCTCAGTCCGCCGGCCGGCGCCCACGTTTCCGCGCCGGCCACTGAGCCTGATGGGAGCCTGTTGATGAAGGATTCCGGTTCGGCGCAGCGCCCTGACTTGCCGCGCCCCTATGTCTGGGCCATTCTGGCCGGCGTTCTGGCGCTCAGCCTGTTTTTGTCTCTGTACCGTCTGCCGGCGATTCCCCCGGGCCTGCACCATGATGAGGCCTACTACGGGTTAGACGCGCTGCGTGTCCTCTCAGACGGGATCCACCCCATCTACTTCGAGAAGAACAACGGCCGCGAACCGCTCTTCATCTACCTGCTGGCTCTGGTCTTCCGGCTTGTCCCTCCGACCACGCTGGTCATGCGCCAGGCGGCGGCGGCGCTGGGCCTGCTCACCCTGCCTCTGCTCTACCTGCTTGTCCGAGAGAGCTTGCGCGATGTCGAACCGCGCCACGCAACGGCCGCCGGCCTCTTCTCCGTCATCGTCCTGGCGACGCTCTACTGGCACGTCCATTACAGCCGGCTGGCGCTGCGCGCGGTCATGATTCCGCCCGCAGAAACGCTGGTCGTCTGGCTCTTCTGGCGCGCCGTGCGCCGGCGGCGCTGGCCCGATTTCCTGTGGGCCGGCCTGGCCCTGGGCATCAGCATGTATACCTATCTCTCGGCGCGCCTCCTGGCCC
>CAIQJD010000409.1 GCA_903872005.1 uncultured bacterium
CCAGCTTGAGGGCGCGAATCTTCTCTTCGGCGGCGCGGGCGGCCTTGGCGTCGGCGTCGCTCAGGAGCGTGAAACCCAGGCCGGGAAGATTTTCCAGGTCAGAACTGCGCCCGCCGGCCTCCACCTTCAGCTTATACGCCGCGCCGGCCTGCAGCGCCGGCGCATCGGCTGGATAGACCAGCTCGGTCTGATCCACGACCTCGGCGCTCCATGTAACCCCCGGCCCTTGCACCGTCACCTTATAGCGCGCGCCGGCGCCGGCCGATAGCCAGCGCAGCACCGGCCGCGGGTTGAGGATCTTCGTCTTGCGCGGGGCGACGATCTGCGGGAAGGCCGGCGGCACATCGGCGCGCGTGGCGGAGAGCAAGCTGCCGGCGTAGGTCAGGATCGGCTGCGCGACCTTGCAGGGGAGGCCGCCGACGCCGGCCGGCGCGTTGACCAGGGTCAAATCGGCGCAGGCCAACAGGGCCTTGGCCCCGACATCCAGGCGCAGCAGGTCGCCCAGGCGCACGCCGGCCCCGAAGAGCAACGGCGCGTACTGTGTCCAGCCCTGGCGCTTGACGCTCACCTGGCCCGACACGGAGACCAGGGTGTGCAGGGCGTTTGCATCGCCGGCCGCCGGCATGGGCGTGACGGCTGGGCCGCAGCCGGCCAGGAGGCCGGCCAACAGCAAAAGCAGGACGATCCGACGACAGACTGCATGCACGCTCATACGCCTCCTCTCACTTGCTGGCGCCGTCGGCCGGGCGCAAGCGCTCTTGGGCTGTCGCCAACCAACTGGCCTCGACCGACTCACCGCCGGCAAAGCCGAGACACGCTTCCCATTCGGGCAGAGCCGCTTCCGGCGCGCCGCGCGCCTCACTGATCTGGGCCAGCAGACAATGGGCCGATGCGCCGGCCGGCCGCAACGCCAGGGCGGCGCGCGCATCGGCCTCGGCCATGCCGTAGAGCTTGAGGCCCAGGTGCGCCCAGGCGCGATTCTTGAGCAAGGCATAGCCCACGGCCGGCTGCTCGACGATGGCGGATTGGCTGCCCAACGCTGCGTTGAGCAGTGTCAGGGCGCTGGCGTAGTCCAGCCGGCGCAAGATATACAGCCGCGCCAGGTTATTGTAGGCGGGATAGAGGGACGGATCATTGCGGATGGCGGTCTGGTATTCGACCAGCGCCTTGTCCCATTCCAGGACATCCTCGTAGGCCGCCGCCAGATTGTAGCGCGCCTGGGTGTAGTCCGGGTACAGGCTGACGGCCCGCAGGTAACTTCCGATGGCGCGCGAGACGCGGCCGGCGGCCTGCTGCTGCACGCCGCGCGTATTGTACAGGCCGGCGACGGCCGGCAGGGAGAGACGCAGGCCGCCGACCAGCAACAACACAGCCAACGCCAGGCCGGTCTTCCAGTACGGATAGGCCCGCTCATTGACGCCGAGCCGGCTCAGGAATCGCTCGATCTGTTCGCGTCCCAATTTAGTGAAGGAGCTGCCGGCGAGGAGCGCCAGCGCCGCTTGCGTCAGGGTGCTGAACGCGCCGACGAAATCGGAGCCGCCGCTGAGGAAGCGTCGCGAGATGTCGGCGGTCAAGCTGAGGGAGACGGTGAGGCAGAGGCCGGCCAGGGCCGGCCAGAGCGCGGCGAAGCGCGGCGGGGATGCCGCGGCGCGCTCATCCAGTCGCCACCACCAGGCCGTCGCCGGCGCTTGCCGGCTCTCGCGCCAGGCGACCCACACGCTGGGCGCGACCATGTCAGCGGCGGCCGGCGCCA
>CAIQJD010000410.1 GCA_903872005.1 uncultured bacterium
CCCAGTCTTCGTCGCCGGTCGGGCAGAGGACGCGATCTTCGTCTATGCCGGGAACGATATGTCTGGCCGCGCCGGCCGAGTTGTTCGGCTCATCGGGGTCATAGCGGCAGGCCGGCGTGATCGTTGGCGTGGGCGTCGGCGGCTCGACGCAGATATCGGCGCGGATGTTGTCAACATAGAATGTCGTCCAGTAGTCTCCGTCGTTGATGACGGTGAAGAAGACGCGCACCCAACGTCCCAGGAATTGCGGGTAGTCACGCAGGTCAAACGAGGCGCTCTGCCAGGAGCCGGCCGGCCCATTACCCCAGATCGTCGCGAGGTTCAGGTGGTTTGCCGGGGTCTCGTAGTCTTCGATGACAATATGCAGGCGGTCGTGATCGTCGGCGGAGTGTGGCTCGTTGCGAAAGACGTAATACCCGTAGCTCAGGCTGGCCGAGGTGGGGGCGCTGGGGATGTAGATTTCCTGCGCGATGGCGTCCAGGGCGAAGTTGCGCCCGCCCAGAGCGGCGCTATAGGAGCCGGCCTGGCGCGGGCTGGAGACGATCTGCGGCGAGTAGTAGGTGCGCCAGCCGGCGAAGTTGCCAGTCTCGAAGCCGCCATTGATGATCCAGTTGTTGCATTCGGTCAGCAGGGCGGCCGGCGCGGCGTCGGCGCGGGCCGGCGCGGCCGCCGGGCCGGGCAGGACAAGCACAAGGAGGCCGGCGAGGAGGAAGACGCCGGCGGCGATGGCGGGAAAGCGTCTGTTGCGGTTTGACTGAAGGTTCATCTCGCTAACTCCTTTGTCTGAAGCCGGCGATCGTAGGAGCGATTCATGAATCGCCCATGGATTGCAAGAAATGCCTCTACGGCTGCAAAGAAGCGGGGCCGGGATGAGAGCGGGTTGCAACAGTCCAATTGGGTTGTGAATGTACGCGCGGCGCATGGGAGACCAACGAGGTCTCACGCTTGAAGAGAACCGTAAGGGGCCGGCGCGCGGGGGTGTAAAAATTCACAGGTCTTAAAGACCTGTGAAGTTTTACACCCCCCTATTGCGCCGGCAGGTAGCCGGTCGGGTCGCTGCGGACGCCGTTGACCCGCACCTCAAAGTGGACGTGCGGGCCGGTGGAATTGCCGGTGCTGCCAACTTCGCCGATGAGCTGGCCGCGCGCCACGCGCTGGCCGGCCGAAACCCAGGCCCCTTTCAGGTGGCTGTAGACCGTGGCGTAGCCATCGCCATGCTCGATCCAGACGAGGTAGCCGTAGCCGGTGTCGGCCCAACTGGCGCGGACGACGACGCCGGCGCGGGCCGCATAGACGGCGCTGCCGTAGGGCGCGCCGATGTCCAGCGCCGGGTGGTCGGCGCTGTAACTCTGGGTCACGTAGCCGACGATGGGCCAGGCGAAGGGCGAGTCGGGGGCCAGGGCCGGCCGCGGCCGGCTCAGGTTCTTGCTGCCATAGGGGATCACCAGCCAGGCGCCCGGCGGCAACGGCTGGCCGGGGCGCAGGGCGTTGAGCGGGTAGCCGGCGATGTCGGCGACGGTCACGTCGTAGCGCGTCGCCAGACTCTCCAGGGTATCGCCGGCGCGCACCTGGTGGTAGACGCCGCGCACTGGCAAGATGATCAGCTCCATGCCCGGCCGCAGATAGTCCGGGTTGTTTTCCAGGGCCGGGTTCGACCAGCGCAGGGTGTCCACGTCGAGACCGAACAGGTGGGCGATGCCAGAGACAGTATCGCCGTCCTCGACGGTGTAGCTGCGAATCCGCAGGGGGTTGTGGGCCAGCTCGCGGCGCAGGGCGACGTTGGTCAGGTCTTCCATGTCGGCCCAGGGCGAAGGAGTCGGCGGCGGCTGCGCGCCGGCCGTCAGGGGCGCGCCCAGGGTCAGGCTCAGGAGCAGGATGAACAGGAGCCGGCCGGCAGAGAGCCGGCAGCGCGGCGCGGATACAGGGGCGTGCTTCGTGGCAATGTCCATGGGTTGATTATACCCGGTTTTGCGGCCGGCGGCAAGCGGCCTGGCGCGCATGACAGGACGCCCAATCCGTGCTACAATGGGCGCAGCGCGAGAGTACTTTGGGGGAGGCGCATGCCATGAGCC
>CAIQJD010000411.1 GCA_903872005.1 uncultured bacterium
CGCCTAACTGATCCAGCATGGCGCGCATCTCCGCCGGCCGGATGAAGCCTTCATCGTTGAACGAAATGAGCAAGAAGGGCGCATCCAGATGCTCGACCAGATCGCGCAGCAGCCGCAACGACTCCGCCCGCACATTGTAACCCGACCGGCGCCAATCAGAAGGAATCCCCGATACCCGGCTCACCTGCCCCGGCCGCTGATAATGCACCAGCAGGTTCAGCATGAAGTAGTTCGACCCGTAAGGATGCTGATTGTACGGCGGGTCCAGGTAGGCGAGGTCCAGGCCGCGCAGCCGGCGCGCAGCGACGTTGGCATCTTCCTGCAAGACCTGGCATTCGCCCTCGAAATTGCTGCAGACCGGCGCTTCCAGGGTGATGTCGCCCCGGATACGCAGCAGCGCGTCGGCCCCGCTCCCGCCGAATTGCCCGATCTGTGTCTGACGGTTCTTGTAGAACCCCTTGAACACGCCGGCCGTGTTGGCATGCACCGACGCCTCACTCAAGAGCGGCCCGAGCAAGAAGTCACGCAGATCGCGCGGCGCTTCGTCCATCAGCCGGCGATAGTTGTCCAGCCGGCGCGCATTGCTCCGCGTGTAGAAGACGCGATCCTCGGCGGTGATCCGCGCTTCGTCGCGCGGCGCATACATCGCTTCAATAAAACCGGGCGGGAAGGGCGCGTCCAATACCCGGCGGTTGAAATCCGCGACGACATCGGCCAGCGCGGCCCGATCCGCGTCGCCCCGATTCGCCAGATAGCAGCGCCCGATGACTGCCGCATAATCCTCAATGTCGTTGCTGACCAACAACGACGCGTGCCGTTTCAGGTAGCGGGCCACGACGCCGGAGCCACTGAAGACGTCGAAGCAACGCAGGCGTGGCTTGTCCAGCCGGCGTTTGACGCGCGACACGGCCATGTCAATCGGCCCCAGCAGCGCCCGCTTGTTCCCGATATAGGTAATCAGTTGGCGCGCCAGATAGTCCGGGTTCTCGGCCGCCGGCGCATCGCCCCACCAGCCCGTCGGGCGCGGCTGACTCAGTTGCGCGGGAGCCTGGCTCGTCCCCATCCTCTGCGTTTCCTCATGTCTGACGCTGGCGGCCGCGCGAGTATAGCATGGCCGGCCGCCAGCGTCAAAGGAAACTCAGTAGCAGCGCATATACAGCTCGACGATCTCGTCGGCCGTCGCCTTGCGCGGGTTATTGCCCGGGCTGCCGCTGGCAATGGCGTCAGACGCCATCTTGGGAGCCAGCGCCTTGAACTTCTCTTCATCCACGTTGCACTGGCACAACGGCGGCACGCCCACATCCTCACACAGCCGGCCCAGCGCATCCACCGCCAACTGCGCTGCATCCATCACCGACAGGCCCTCGGTGTTCTCGCCCATCGCGTCGGCGATGTCTGCGAAGCGCTCCGGCGCGCCAATCATGCTGAACTGCATGCATTCGGCCAGCAAGACGGCATTGGACATGCCGTGCGGCACATGGAAATTGGCCCCGATGGGGCGCGCCATGCCATGCACCAACGCCACCGAGGCGTTGCCAAAGGCCAGGCCGGCCAGCATGGATCCCAGCATCATCTTCTCGCGCGCGACGGCATTGCTCCCATTGGCCCACGCCGGCCGCAGGTTGTCGGAGATCAACTGAATCGCTTCCAGCGCGAAGACATCGGAGATGGGCGTCGCCTTGACGGAGATATACGCTTCCAGGGCGTGGGTCAGCGCATCAATGCCGGTCGCCATGGTCAGGCTCGCCGGCATCGTCATGGTCAGCAGTGGGTCCACCAGCGCCGCTTCTGGGATCAAATAGGGATGGCCGATGAGGAGCTTGACATCGCGCTTGGAGTCGGTGATGATGGTGAAGCGCGTCACCTCGCTGCCGGTGCCGGCCGTCGTGGGAACCGCCAGCACCGGCGCCTTCCGCTGCCCCAGCGGCTTGCCGCCGACGGCATAGTCGGCGATGACGCCGGGATTGCGGGATATCGCGCCGACGGCTTTGGCGACATCTATAGAGCTTCCGCCGCCCACCGCGACTAGGCCGTCGCAGCCGGCTTCTTGAAAGATCGCCAGGCCGGCGGCCACATTGGTGTCCCACGGCTCCGGGTCCACCGCATCGTAAACGGCCGTCGCCACGCCGGCCGCCTTGAGCGACTCCAGCGCCTTGTCCAACAGTCCCAGCTTGCGGATGCCCGGATCGCACACCACCAGCGCCTTACGCAGCCCCAAGGTCGCGGCCTGCGTCCCGACTTCCGCGAACACGCCGGGGCCGAAACGGATGACGGCCGGCGCTCTGAATTCAAACATACGACACCTCCTGAAGATCTACGAGACTCGTTCCCACTTGCGCCCCAAAATAATAGCACGCGCCGGCGCGGAACGCAAGGCCGACGCAACGGTTCAGAGTCAGGGCCAAGAAGCTCCGGGAGACGCGCAATCTGCCTGTTCGCAACCAGGAGCTGGCGCGTCGCGCTACCACCCATACTACTTGTGGAAGCCTCGAAGAGCGTCGCTGGGTAGCTGTGGGCAGTTAGGTTAGCAGGGTGATTTCAAAGTCACACAATTTCCCCACCGCAGAGGTCGCTGAGTTTCGGGCAAGCTACGACAGCCCCGATGCCCGTCCCCCAAAAATGTGAAACATACCCCCTTGAAATGGCCCTGGTTAGGTTAGTATTCGGCATTGACAACCGGCGATAATTCTGTTACGCTATCATATAGAAATGTCGCTCGACCAATGAACATAGTGTTATCGCCGTATGAAGCTACGGCGAACATGCGCTGCGCGAAGGCATTGATTCCAGGAAGTCGCTGACCGCAACTCCGCAATCCTGACCGTCTCTGCGACGAGGAACTGGGCCATGCGGCCTGCGCCAAATCAATGCCGGCTCGCCGGCGGGGTGACCGATTGATGGACTGGCATAGCCTGTCCACGGAAAGAAGGACATCATGAGGAAGGGCAGCCCGAAAAAGGGCAATCAGAATCTGACAGACGCTGATCTGAGAATGAGCCACGTCAACGGCGGCTCATCCACTGGCCGCAGCATCACCCGCCGAGACTTCATCAAGTATGCCGCCGGCTTCATCGCCCTTGCATCCGTAGGCCCCTGGGCCTCTGGATGCGCCAGGGCCGGCCGAACGCCGCCAGTCGCCGGCTATCCGATTGATGCCAATGTGGCAACAACGGCCGAGCGTATGCTGGCTTTCCCATACGCCAGGTCCTCCGTGCAGCCCAAACTGATGCCGACGCCTCCGCTCAGCCCCAACGGCAAGCCCGGTCTCGCCGTATCCGAAATGCGCCAGGTGGCAAAGTACGACGAACTGGGCTATGGCGCGTGGACGTTCGGCGCGCCGCTCTCGATCATCGCGCGCACCGACATCATGCCGGCCGGCTATGACGCCAAAGCGATCGCCAAGAAAACGAAGCTGCTGCACTTCTTCACGATCACCGACGTCCATATTACCGACAAGGAAGCGCCAAACCAATTGATTTACCTCCAGCAACTGGATCAGAAGAATGCCGGCCAAAACACCTCCATCTACTCGCCGGTCATGTTGTACACTACCCATGTCCTCGACGCTGCCATTCAGACGGCGAACGCCTTGCACAAGAAGAACGCTTTCGATTTCGGCCTCTCCCTGGGGGACATCTGCAACAGCGCTTCGTACAATGAACTCCGCTGGTATATTGACGTCATGGATGGCAAAGTCATTGCGCCAAGCTCCGGCGCGCACCTTGGAGCTGATACATGGGACTATCAGAAGCCTTACAAGGCCGCCGGACTCGACAAAGCGATCCCCTGGTATCAGGTTCTCGGCAACCACGATCACTTCGCGATCGGATCGTTCCCGCTTGACGCCGATCCGTCCCTGGGACTGCGGCAGTCATACATCAGCAATACCGTTTGGGCTGTGCCGAATATCCTCGTCCCCAATCTCGCGGCCTTCCCGGCCCTGTTCAACATGGAAGACATGAAACGCGCGCCGAAGTATTATGGCGGGGTCATTGATGGCTCAACCCCTTCGGGCGACATCATCCACACAGGGCCTGCCGATTCATCCGGCGCGCCCCCAACCGTTGCCGCCGACCCTGAGCGGCGCTCGCTCTTGAGGACGGAATGGATTCAGGAGTTCTTCAAGACGTCCACCAGCCCGGTCGGTCACGGCTTGAATTTGGTCAGCAAAACGCAGCCGGCCGGCTTTGCCTGTTACAGCTTCGCGCCGAAGTCGAATGTGCCGCTCAAGGTGATCGTGCTCGATGATACCCAATCGGAAACAGACGGCTCCACGGATATCCACGGCCACGGGTATCTTGATGCGACCCGCTGGGCCTGGCTGCAGGCCGAGCTTGCGGCCGGCCAGGCCGCCGATCAACTCATGATTATCGCGGCGCACATCCCGATTGCAGTAACAGGCATTGGCAGCGAGACCGAATGGTGGCTTGGCGGCAAGACCGCGACGAATCCGCTCGGGGATGCGTCTACCGCGACCCAGAATGCCGTCGCCTTGCCAGAGCTGATTCAGACGCTCCAGAACGCGCCGAATCTGCTCCTATGGCTTGCCGGCCATCGGCATCTCAATACCGTGAAGGCTTTCGTCTCACCCGACCCGGTCAACGCGCCTGAAAAAGGGTTCTGGCAGGTGGAAACCTCATCGTTGCGCGATTGGCCGCAGCAGCTCCGCACATTTGAGATCTTCCTCAACAGCGATTACAGCATCTCCATCGTGACGCTCAACGTGGATCCGGCGGTTGCAGCCGGCACGCCGGCTGCGTCCTCGCGCAAGGTCGCGATTGCGGTGCAGCAGATCGTCCAGAACGATATCACCGTCAACACGCCGAATATTGCGGCGGTCGGCGCCGCCCCGAACACGATACCCGTTCCGAGTATGGACCCGACCCGACCACAAGACTCGAAGCCAGATCCGACGATCCAGACGGTGGATTTGTCAAAGGCGACCGGCGCCGCACCCGTCCCATACCATGCATCATACAATGCCGAACTCTTCAAGCCATTGGCTCCTCGCATGATAGATGCATTGAAACGCAAGTACCAGAAAACGGTGTGATCCAGGTAAGACGCAGGCTCGATGCATGATCCAAAGTTGCTTTCGCGCCCACAACATGCTACAATAACGCTGTACGAGAGCCGCTGACCGGCGCACGCCGGCAGTGAGCCGACCGAATGCCTACAATATGGTCGCTTGGATCGGCGCACGACCGAGACGACTCCATCAATGCCCACCCCTTCGTCGCTTCGGCGACGGAGCGACCTGGATGTGATGAGCCTCGCGGCCGCGCGCCGCGAGGCTTTTTTTGTCGCCGGCGACCTGGGAAGGTTCGATGCGCGAAGCATTCACGATCCGCGTCGAGGACGTCTGCTATACTTACAACGCCGATACGCCAAACGCCACGCCGGCCCTGCGCGGCGTCTCCCTGGAGATCGCCGCCGGCGACTATGTCGCCATCGTCGGCCACAACGGCTCCGGCAAATCCACCCTGGCGCGCTGCCTCAACGCCCTGCTCTTGCCCACCGCCGGCCGCGTCCTGGTAGATGGGCGCGATACCCGCGACCCGGCCGCAACCATCCCCATCCGCCGGCGCGTCGGCATGGTCTTTCAAGAACCAGACAATCAGATCGTCGGCTCCATCGTCGAGGAGGATGTCGCCTTCGGCCCAGAGAATCTCGGCGTCCCGCGCGCCGAGCTGATCGAGCGGGTACGCTGGGCATTGGAGCAGGTGGGCCTGTGGGAAGAGCGCCGGCGCGCCCCGCAGCACCTCTCGGCCGGCCAGAAGCAACGCCTCGCCATCGCCGGCGTCCTGGCGATGCGGCCGGCCTGCCTCGTCCTCGACGAAGCCACCTCCATGCTCGATCCGCACAGCCGCGCCGAAGTACTGGACGTCGCCCGCCGGCTGCACGCCGACGGTACCACCATCGTCGCCATCACCCACAACATGGAAGAAGTCGTCGAAGTCGAGCGCATGCTGGTCCTGTCCGAGGGCCGGCTGGCCCTCAGCGGGACGCCCGGCGAAATCTTCGGCCGGCCGGACGCCCTGCGCGCCCTGCGCCTGGAGCTTCCGCCGGC
>CAIQJD010000412.1 GCA_903872005.1 uncultured bacterium
CGGCATACCGCAGGCTGCGTCTGTTCGTCCCCCTGCTTGCGGCCGGCGGTCTGCTGGCCTTGCTTTCGCTGATGCCGCTTGCGCGGCTCAATCAACGCAGCCTGGACACGTCCCGCCAGCTTGTGGCCCTTGACCTGAGGCCAGACTGGTGGATTCGGCCGCCCTCTGCGCGACTCTGCCAGTCTCCCGGTGACCTGCTTCTTCCCGTTGCCAGCCTCCAGGTCCGCGCCGCGCACATGACTGGTGTTTACGCACTCGCCTGTGGGGACCAGGCGCCGGCCGTCGCCGCACTGCAGGCGGCCGCCGCACCGGCCGGTGACACGACGTCTGATTTGCTGTTGGCGGCAGCCACCGGACGTCTGGCCGCGCCTGGCCAGGAGTCGGAAGACGCCATTCCGGTCGGCTGGGGTGCAGCACTGCAGTTGGCCGCCGAGGCGTATGCCGCCGAGCGACGTGATGAAGCCGCCGGCTGGCTGGACACCGTCTGGCCTGCCATCACGGCGCCGGTCAGCGCCGATCGCCGCACACTGTATTTTTCGGCCTGCTACATGTATCGGGGCGCTGCTCGTTTACCTGAGTCCTCGCGGGCATGCAGCAATCTCGTCGCTGTTGATCCCGGGTCGGCCGAAGCGTGGCACGGGTATGGGCTGACGCTTCAGCAGTTGAAGCAGTGGGACGATGCCACCGCGGCCCTGGCGCGTGCCGTCGAACTTGATCCGACCCGACCTGCGTCGCGTCTCAATCTGGGACGTCTGCTGTGGCGGGAAGGCAGATTCGAGGAAGCCGTGGTCCAGTTTGAGGCGCTGAGGGAACTCGATCCCACCGAACCGCTTGCCTCTTACTTCCTGGCTGCCCATGCGCTGGAAACGGGCGATTGCGCCGCTGCCGGCGATCACATCGGGCACGCGATGCAGTTCGTGACGCCCGGTTTGCTGGAACAGGCCCAGGATCTTCAGCGCCGCATCCAGGAGGCATGCCCATGACCAGGGTCTCCATCATCACCCCTTCCTATAACCAGGCTCAGTTCCTGGAAGAGACCATCCTCTCCGTCATCGGCCAGGATTACCCGTCCATCGAATACATCATCATCGATGGCGGGTCGACGGATGGCAGCGTCGAGATCATCCGCAAGTACGAAGCACATCTGACCTACTGGGTCAGTGAACGCGATAAAGGCCAGTCAGACGCCATCAACAAAGGGATGGCCCTGTCCACCGGGACCATCCTCACATGGCTGAATTCCGATGACACGCTGCTGCCCGGCGCTGTGACGGCCATCGTGAAGGCCTTTGCCGCCCATCCTGGCGCCGGTTTGATTTACGGCGACGCCGCCAACACCGATTCCGATGGTCAGGTCCTGGGCCCGCGTCCCGGTCGGCCTTATTCGCTCGGCGCCATGCTGATCGACAATCTCGTTCCCCAACCGGCCGGTTTCTTCTCGCGCAGCGCCTGGCTGCAGTGCGGTCCGCTTGATCCCGACTACCACTATGTCATGGATCGGGTGCTCTGGCTGCGCATGGCTCGTCTCTATGAGGTGATTTACCAGCCCGGCATGTTGGCCACCATGCGCCGCCATCCTGACGCCAAGACCCAATACGGGCGGGTCGCCACCAAGCTCGAGGAACTGCGGGTGGTCAATGATTTCTATCAGGCCCCTCATCTTCCTGCC
>CAIQJD010000413.1 GCA_903872005.1 uncultured bacterium
CGCTGGCGCATGTGGACCGGCTGGAAGAGGACGCCGGCTACGCGCCGAAAGAGTCCAGCGCGTAGGGCGCGCTGCTGCTCGGCTTGCCGGCCCGGGTGATGTTCAGCCGCGACATGGCTGGCTGCGCCGGCCACGTTCCAGGCGGTGCGCCAGGGCGCACCTGTCCACTACCGGCCGAGGACATCATCGCCGTTATCGGCCGGCTGTCTGACGTGGATTGGCAAGAAGTGCAGGCGCGTCTGCGGCTATCTCTCGCGGAGTGACATGGGTATGGTAGATACCATCATCGGACTAATGGTCCTGGTCATCTTTTCGACAGGCGCATTCCTGTGTCTTTTCTATCCACAAGAGCTTATTCGATGGAATGCCCGAAAGAACGTGTGGGTACTTGAGCACCTGTACATGATGAAGCTCAGTTCGCTGCGCCCGGAGGAGCGAGAACGCGTTGACATGGCGCTCGACAATCCCCAGACGTTCGCCGGCGCCATCTTCCTTTACCGATGCTGCGGCGCACTCCACATTGCTACACTGAGGAGAGCTAGATGTCCCTACACATCACCGAAACCGATTGGAATGGAACGCCGGCGCTGATTGTGGAAACCGAGGCGCTGCGTATGCTCATCGTCCCCGGCGTTGGGGCGAAGATCCGTTCGCTAATGGACAAGCAGACCGGCCACGAGTACCTCTGGGCTAACCCGCAGCCGCCGGCCGGCCGGCCGGCTTACGGCGCGCCTTACTCAGACTGCGATCTCAGCGGGTGGGATGAGTGCTTCCCCTCGATCAGCGAGGTCTACTACCCGCAGCAACCGTGGAAGGGCATCCTCGTGCCGGATCACGGCGAAGTGTGGGCTTTGCCCTGGTCGTGGGAACGCCAGGGCGATGCGCTGCGCCTGTGGGCCAATGGCGTGCGCTTCCCCTACCGCTTCGAGCGGCGCATGGATTTCGCTCAGCCCGATCGGGTGGTCGTCACCTACACCGTGCGGAACTTCGCTCCCTTCGACTTCGGCTGTCTCTGGTCCATGCATCCCACTTTCAACGTGACGCCGGCGACCCGCGTCCTGCTCCCGCCGCGCGCCCGCGTGCGCGTCGAGCTGTCGGCCGGCGAATGGCTTGGCCCGTTCCTCTCCGAGCACGACTGGCCGATGACCGTTGACCGCGCCGGCCGGTCGGTGGACCTGAGCGTGATGGGGCCGACCGACCAGCAGTTCGGCGAGAAGCTGTACACCACGCCGGTCAGCGAGGGGTGGGCTGCGTTCACGGATTCAGACACGCAACAATATCTGGCCTTCACCTTTTCCCCCGAAGAAGTGCCCTACGTCGGCGTTTGCATGAATCGGGGCGCCTGGGCGACATGCGGGCAGCCCTACTTTGCCCTGATGCTGGAGCCGTGCAACGGCTGGCCCGATGCCCTGGACACGGCGCTGACGCGCGGGCGGGCCATCAGTGTGCCGGCGCAGGGGCAACGCAGTTGGACGGTGACGCTGCACATCGGGCGGGGCGACGCGCGGTTGGCCGGCATCATCCATCCCAGCATGTGAGGAACTACCTGGAACATGACGCAACCGAAGATCGAAAAACCGCTCTACTATGGCTCGCGCGACCGCTTCCTGGCCGAAGCGCTGATGGACTACAATCTGGAACTCTCGCCGGCCGACCGCAAAGTGCTGCGGCCGCTGGCCGGCCGGGTGGCCGAGCTGGCGGCGCGCCCCATCGAAGCCGAAAAGCGCGACCTCTGGACGCGACACAACGATCTCCAACCCACGCGCCCGCTGATCTTCTGTGATCTGGAGAACGGCTGGCGCGAGGTCATCCCGCCGGCGGCTCTGCAATGCCAGGGCGGGCTGGCGCGCCAGTGGGAGCTGTTCCTACGCAAGGAGATCTTCTGGGGCACGGAGCTGTGCGACGACGCCGTGATCCGGCCGGAGTTCAGCGTGCCCTACGTGCATAATGACATAGACTGGGGCCTGGCGCACGAGCTGGTCGGCGGCGTCTCCGGCGGCGCGACCGCCTATACCTGGCGCGCCCCCATCCGGGAGCCGGCCGACATGGCCGGGCTGCGGCCGCCGCAGGTGGTGGTGGACGATGCCGCCACCGACCGGCTGCTGCATGCGGCCGACGAGACCTTTGGCGACCTGCTGCCGGTGCGCCGGCATACGCGCTGGCTGTACAGTTTGGGGATGACCGCCACCCTGGCCTATCTGCGAGGGCTGGAACAGGTCATGTTTGATATGCTGGACAACCCCGACCTGATCCATCGCCTGATGGCGTTCCTGTCGGATGGGCTGGCCGGCATCCTGGACACGCTTGAGGCGCAGCATCTGCTCAGCCTGAACAACGATGGGACCTACGTCGGGATGGGCGGCTTCGGCTGGACGAAGCAACTGCCGGCGGCCGATTTTGCCGGCGCGGTGCGCCTGCGCGATCTGTGGGGCAACGCCGAGTCGCAGGAGACGACCTGCGTCTCGCCCAAGATGTTCGCCGAGTTCGTCTTCCCGTATCAGGTACGGCTCTTGGAGCGCTTCGGGTTGAATTGCTACGGCTGCTGCGAGCCGTTGGATGCGCGCTGGCATGTGGTGGAGCAGATCCCGCGGCTGCGGCGCGTGTCGGTGTCGGCCTGGGCGAACTGGGCGGATATGGCGGAGAAGCTGGGCAGTCGCTACGTCTATGCCATGAAGCCGACGCCCACGGACCTGGCGCTGGAGACGTTCGATGAGGAGCGGGTGCGGCGCGAGCTGCGTCAGGCGTTACGCATCACACGCCATTGTCGGGTGGAGGTCATTATGAAGGATAATCATACCATCCGCAACGACCCGCGTCGGGCCATCCAGTGGGTGAAGATCGCGCGGGAAGAGGCGGAGCGCGTGTGAGCCGCTCGATGCGTTGCCACAATGACACCATTGGGGTATACCCCGGCCGGGAGGTGCACCATGAACACCAGCATCAAGCCCGATGAACGCCGCGTGCGTCTGAGCCTGGACGTGTCGCCCGAATTGCATACGAGCCTCAAGCTGGCGGCGGTGCGCCGGCGGCTGAGCATGAGTGAATTGCTGCGCCAATTGCTGGGAAGCTCTTTGCCGCTCTTGGGCGAAGGGCCGGCGTCCCTCGAAGATGTAGATAGCCTAGCCGTGCGTCGAGAATTGGCTGCGGCCAGCGTCCACGCGCTGGGCGATTCCTGGGACAATGAGGTAGACGCGCAGTGGCAGACACATCGTCATCGGCCGGCTGTCTGAAGACGATTGGCAAGCGGTGCAGGCGCGCTTGCGGCTAGCCCTCGCGGTGTGATGGCGAGAGTGTCCGGCCGGCGCGCCG
>CAIQJD010000414.1 GCA_903872005.1 uncultured bacterium
CGCGGCGCTGGTCGCCGGCTACTGCGCCATCCCGCTGGCGCTCATCTATGGGCTGTCGTTCTTCGCGCCGCTCTATCACCCGCGCTATCTGTTCACCTATGCGCCGGCTTTCTCCGTGCTCCTGGCCGCCGGATTGAGCGGCCTGGGGGCGCGCCGGCCGGCGTTGGCGCGGCTCCTCTTTGCGGCCTGGCTGGCTGGCAGTGGTCTGGCGCTCTACCGCTATCATGCCGCGCCCCAGGTCGCCGACGATGATCATCGCTCGGCCGTCGCCTATCTGCAAGCGCAATGGCGGCCGGGCGACGCGGTCCTGGTCAACGCCGGCTATGTCTACCCGCCGCTGCTCTATTACAATCGCCTGCCGGTGGCCTGGCGCGGCCGGCTTTCCGACTATGGGGCGGCCTTTCGGCGCAGCGACGCGCCGGCCGGCTTCGCTCTGATCGAGACCGGCACGGTGGATGGGCCGGCGAGCCTGGGCTGGGGCAATCCGGCGGCCGACTTCTATGCCATCAGCCGGCAAGATACCGCATCCGCCCTGGAGCGCCTCTTCGCCGATTATGAGCGGGTGTGGGTCTATCGTTGCTACGACACAGTGACCGATCCCGATGGCTTCATCCGCGCCTGGCTGGACGAGCGCGCGATCCTGTTTGAAGAGACGCCGGCTTTCGCCGGGCTGAGCAATATCCGCGTGCAGGGCTATCTGGCGCGCCGGCCCGCGCCGGCCGCGCCGACGACGGCGCAGCCGGCCGGCGTGCGCTTCGGCGATGGCCTGGAGCTGGTCGCCTATGAAGGTCTGGATGGCGCGTGGCTGGGCGGCGAGGCGCTGGATTTCGCCCTGTGGCTGCGGCCGGCGCGCGCGCCCTTGCCGCGCCTGGCCCTGACCCTGCGCCTGAGCGATAGCGCCGGCCGCGTTTGGGCGCAACAGGACGGCCAACCTCTGGGGAGCCGCTATGCCAGCGAAGCGTGGCCGGCCGGGCAGTTGCTGCGCGTGCCGGCGCGCCTGCATGTCCCCGTCGGTCTCCCGCCGGGCGAATATCAGGCGCAGGTGGGGGTCTATGAGGCCGGCTCCAACCGTCCCTGGGAGACGCCGGACGGCCGGCAGATCTTCGCCCTGGCGACGCTGCGCGCCGCCGGGCAGGTGAGCGCCGCGCCGGCGCAGAAGCCGCTGGCGGTCTTTGGGGCCGGCGGGCGCATCCAACTGTTGGACGCCCAAGTCTCGGCGCGACGGGTGCAGGCCGGCCTGGCGCTCTTCGTGGACTTGACCTGGCGCGCGGACGTCGCGCCAGACGAGGACCTGGTCGTCTTCTTGCAGGCGTTGGACGCCGCCGGCAAGCCGGTCGCGATGCAGGAGAGTCCGCCGGCCGATGGGCGCTTCCCCACGAGCCAATGGGCCGCCGGCCAGGTGGTCTCGGAGCGGCGCGAGCTGGCCTTCCCGGCCGATACGCCGGCCGGCGCGCACACGCTGATCGTCGGCCTTTACCGGGCGGCGCAGCCGGCCGAGCGGCTACGCTTGGGCGGCGTCTGGCCGGCGTCGCGCGACGATGTCGCCATCGGGACGGCCGTGGTGGAGACGCGCGTCCCGCAGCTTCAGCCGCCGCGCGCGCTGGCCCAGCGCGCCGAGAAGCCGGTCGCGCCGGGGATCGTGCTGGTCAGTTATGAGGTTGACACGGCGAACGTGGATGACGCGGCCAGCCGGCTGCGGCTGACGCTCCTGTGGCAGCGCGTGGGGAATGTGGAGAGCAGTTATGTCCTCTTTTGCCAGTTGCTTGGCCCGCAAGGCGCCGGCGGCTCGGCCAACGGCGTGCTGGGCGGGGCGACGCGGCCCCTCTCAACCTGGATGGCCGGCGAGTATGTGCTGGACGAGCGCGATATTCCCTTGCCGGCCGAGCGGCCGGCCGGGGAATACGGCATCTGGCTCAACCTGTACGACGAGCGCGCCGGCGGCATCCTGAGCGAGCCGTGGCTATTGGGCGCCGTGACGTTGCCATAAATCAGAACTTCATCAGCAAGGGCAGGCGTATAGAGAGGAGCCGGGTCGGCGTCGGCGTCCAGGCTTGCAGGGCGAAGTCGAAGAC
>CAIQJD010000415.1 GCA_903872005.1 uncultured bacterium
CCTCCGGAAGGGGTTAAGGAGGTGACCATAGACGTGGCGCTCCAGGAGAACCGCGAGCTGAAGCAGCTCTACGAAGAGAAGACCTGGGTGAAGGAGGTAATAGACCATGCCAGACCTCTTGAAAAGCTGAACCGCAACATGAGCATACACGCGGCCGGAGTCATCATCGGAGACCAGCCGCTCGAAAACCTCATACCGCTCTCCACAGGAGCGGGACGGGAGAAGGACAGCTCCAAGGACGGCGCGGTCAGCGTCATGAACCCGGTGTTGACTTCGGTCTGCCATTGCTCGGAATAGGCGTAGCCGGCCGGCAGCGGCGTCCCGTAGATCGCCATGTCATAAGCAGCCAGAAGCGCCAGCGGCGCCAACCCGCCGGCGATGACCCATAGCAGCGGGAGCAGGCTGCGCGCGCCCACCTCGCGCCGCCACAACCGCGCGATGATGTATATTCCGATGACGCCGGCCGGCAAGACCATCGGGAACTCCGTGACGATGGCATAGCCCAGCAGGACGCCGGCCGCCAGCAGCCGCGGCCCGCTCGGAACAGACTCCGACGCGCCGCGTGGCCGCGTCAGCCAGAACGCGCCGAACAGGCAGGCGGCCGCCAGCATGTGCCCGTAGAAGGCGCTGCCATAGGGGAACGCGAGCGTAGCCAGGCCGTAGACCAGGGTCAGCAGCGCCGCCCAGCCGGCCGGATTGCCCAGCTCGCGCGCCACGCGATAGACGAGCAACCCCAGCAGCACTGATGGCAGGGCGACCGCGCCCAGCGTCGTCGCATAGAGCGCCAGAGCGAAGTAGCCGCGCCAGGGGAAGATGCCGGCCAACTCCTGAGCCGAAGCTCGCCCCGTCTTCAGGCGCGCGGCGATCTGCTGCAGGATGTCGCCAATCCCCGGCGCGCCGGTCAGCGTCCGAAACAGCGCATAGAAGGGGACGCCGAGGAACGAAACGCCCGGCGCTTTATCGCTGTAGTAGTGCGCCCCAAAATGCGCGTAATCGCCGGTGTTGTCCACGTAGGCGTCAATCGCGAGAGAGCCTTGATCCACGAGGGCGAGGGTCAGGTCCATGCGACCATTCTGGTTCCAGTCCACCCGGCGCGGCAAGAAATAGGCGTAGCACAGGAAGAGCAGCGCCGCCAGAAGCGCCTGCGTCCAGAACTCGCGCCCCTTGTTCATGCCGGCCGCTCCCGTTTCTCCGCCAGAATGAACATCTGCCCACCCAAGATGGCCCATGCCGGCCGACACAACAGATAAGCCCGCACCAAGAAGTCCGCTTTGGGCAGTGCGCTCTTGGTAGTAAGCGGCAAGAAGCGCGGGATGACCACGCGCAGCCCAAAGCCGCGCGCCGCCAGCGCCTCGGCCATGCTGAGATGACTCAACGGGATGTGGTGGTCGTAAAAGTCCCAGTAGCCGGCATAGGCATACTTGATGTTGGGCTGCAAGATCATCAGCCGGCCGGCCGGCCGCAGCACGCGCCCGATGTCGTCCAGCGTCCGATCCAGGGTCGCCTTATCGGGCAGGTGCTCGAAGAAGTTGCTGCAGAAGACCATATCCAGAGTCGCAGCGGGGATAGCGGACAGATCGCGAGCGACGATCACGCCTGGCGCAGCATAACGCGCCGTCTCCTCGCTCACGTCTACCGCAAAGCGTTTGGCGCAGACGATATGGTTGATGAATTCGCAGAAGCCGGCCCCCAGGTCCAGAATGGCATCCGTCTCTCGCACGTAACGCTGGAAGAAATGCCGGCACAGCGTGCCCCACAGGGCGTCCTTCTGCATGCGCTCCGCCTCGCTGAAGCGGTGGGCATAGATCGCTTCAAGCTCACTCATGCGCGTCCTCCAGAATAACGTCGGCGGCCTTGTGGCCCAGCTCAATGGAATTGCTCACCGTTCGATCATCGGGGTACAACTGGTGCGAGTCGGTAATGTACAGGCCGGCCATCGGGCTGCGTATCCCCAGCACCTTCCTGGAAAAGCCGAGAGTGCAGATAGGCTGCGCGTACTGGTCGCGGAAGACCCACCATTGCCGCACCCAGGCCGGCTCAAAGTCCGGCCGGATCAGCTTGAGATAGCCCAGATACTCGCGATAGATCGTCTCATCGTCCAGCGCATAGCGCGGGCTGTCCGAGGGCAGGTACTGCGGAATGTAGACGATATGATCGCCATTGTGGCACGCGCCGGGGTTCAGGTTGCTATACTCGATCACGCCGGCGATCTGCACCCGCTCGTCGCTGATGTTCGTCCAGAAATAGCGCGAGAAGGGCTGTTTCAAGCGCAAGACCAGGCAGGTCACGCCCGTGGACTGCATCTCATTCAAACCGTTCAGCCGCTCATGGCCGGCGCGGCCGGTCAGACGCAAGAGCGCCGGCATGGGTATCGTCGAGAGGATGGCATCATACTGCTTCCCTTGTCCGCCGGCGCGCACCGTGCGCGCGCCATTCTCGTCCAGGCCGATCTCCTGCACCGCCGAACCGGCGGCGATGACGCCGCCCAGGGCCCGAATGCGCTCGGCCAACGCATCCACCAACACCTGCGTGCCACCCTCCAGGTAGCCGAGCTTCTCCAATTGCAGCACCCTGGTGCGCGATTTGCCCAACCGATGGATGCGCGCCCACATCCACGCCGCAGACACCTGGCCGGCAAAAGGCCCGAACTTCATCTCGATCAAGGGGCGGTGAATTGCCTCAAAGGTCGCCTGGCCGAAACGGCCCACCATCCACTCCTCGACCGTCTGATCCTCGATGCGCCGCCACGCGTCGGCCGGCTGTTGCTTGATCGCCATGATCGTCAGGCCAAAGCGCAACTTGTCCAGCCACCCCAGCGGCCGGAAGGTCAAAATGTCCCACGGATCGCCCAGCGCGTACAGATGGCCGCGATAGAACTGCCCCATCTTAGTCAGCCGCCAGTGCAGCTTGCTCCGCAGACCCAGCTCGTCCAACAGCGCGAAGTAGGCCGTGTCGTTCAGGCACAAGAAATGATAGTAGCGCTCCAGGTAACCGTCATCCAGATCGAACGAGCTGGCCAGGCCGCCCAGCCGGCCCGCTCGCTCGTAAAGGTCCACACCAAAGCCGGCCTTGAGCAAGTCATACGCGGCCGTCAGGCCGGCCACGCCGCCGCCGATGACCGCAACGGTCTTTCGGGGGGACGTCGTCACACGTTCAGAATCCACGGGCAAACTCCCACCAACCAGCTAGATACAGGGCGATCCGATCGCCGCATCACTTCCGTTCCCAAAGACTGTAGTTGCCGACCTGCAACTCGCGCCGATATTGAGCGCCGATGAAATCATACCACGCCGCATAGACCTGGAGGACGGACTTCGTATGAGAATTCGGCAGCTTATCAGGCGCCTCCTCCCATACAATCAACGCCGGCCGATCCGTCTGCAGCGCCGCGACCACCCGCTTCTGCTCCGACCGGGAGACGAGCGGCGGCCACAAGGCATCGTATCGTGTCGGATTGGGCCGGCCGGTCATATAGTTGAAGAACGCTCCACTGATGTCCAGTAGCGTATCACGTTCGCCGGCGCGGGCAACGATGGCCTGGCTCATGTGCCGCAGCGTGTTCGCCGCTTCGCTCGTCGCGTAAATATCGACGCGCTCACGATCTACCAGTTCATAGTCCACAAGGGCGAAAGGCGGCCGCAAGGTCACGAAGTGAGACGCGACGACCGAAAACTGCAGGCCGGCCAGCGCCAGCGCCAGACCCCCCAGCGCCAGAGCGATGCTGCGCCGCTCTGCCAGACGCGCTGCTCCGGCCTGCAGAGTCTCCGTGAGCTGGCTGCCGAGGAATACCAACAGAATGAGCGCCGGCTGAAACGCCCACAGCAGGTGATTCGCATCTGCCAGGGGGTACGCCTGCAGGAAGCCCCACCCCCCGCATATCAGCACCGCTGCCAGGGCATCCCTCGCGCCGGCGCGCCCGCGCGTCGTCCCGACAAGCCGCCATCCGAGGATGCAGACCACGGTGAAGACGATGTACCTGAGAGATGCCCAGGCTTGCTGCGCCGTCTCCAACGCCGACCAGACATCCGCATTCCCCTTGAGCGGGATTGCCAGGAGGAAGGCCGCGCTCGCGCCGTAGGGGAGGACCCAGCGCGCACGCCCCTCGCCCCGCGAGATCAACCACAGCGCGCCGGCCAACATGAAACCGAGCGCCAGCCAACCGTTCGTGTTCGGCGCCAGCGGAGGGCTGAACGTGCCCGAAGCATTTTGCAGAGGCTTGAGCAGCGCGCCATCTAACAGCACGCGCCATCCAACGCTCCGCGCCATCGGGAATGCCCACGCCCCGATGACGACAGCGCATCCCAGAACCAGACCGGCGGCCTCGACCAGGAAACCCCGGCGCGTGATTTCGGCGCGCGCTTCGGCAGCAAGATATGGCCGCAGCATCGCCCAGAAAACCAGGGCAACCGGCCCGACGAAGGCCAGGAAACTCAGCCATGCCGGCGCCTCCCAGAGCAGCCGGAGCGCGGCAAGAGTCGCCAGGCCGGCGCAGCATCCTTCCCAGGACAACAGCCGGCGCCACATACCCCGCTGGGGTTGTTCTTGGAGGCTGCGCCACGCCAGGAACAACGTGATCCCGGTGAGTTGGTACACGCCCATGTTGATCTTGAAAGCGCAGGACACGCCGGCCAACGCGCCGGCGACCGCCAGTCGCCAGATGCCGCCGCGTTCCGCGTAGCGCAGCGTTACCCACACGGCGATCAGGCCGAGCAGGAGGACATACCACGACGGGTAACCAATGTTCAGAGAGAATACGTTCCAGCTCAGCGCCAACAAGTACGCCAGGACCGCCCAGGCGGTCGAGACGAGCCGGCGGGCGATGATGTACACCATGATCGAGACGCCGGCCCCGACCAGAGCCAGAGCCGTGCTGACCACCGACGCCTTGATGCCGAACAGCCGAAAGAGTGTGGCGTGCAGGACGATGGCGCCGGGCTGGTACATATCGCCTGAAAAGTCCCGGTACAGCCATTGGCCCTCCAGCCAGCGCACCGGCTGATACAACTGATGCCCCATATCGGCCACCACATACGACAGGGACAAGTCCGCGGCCGAATGACGCCGCAGCGCCATCGTATAGAGCAGCGCCAGACCCAGGAGCAATAGCGTCAGCCCATGCTGAAGCGCCGGCCGCCCACCCTGCCGGCGCGCTGTCCCTGGGGTTGCGGCCGAGGCGCTGGCCGCAGCAGCTACGCCTCTGACCATGCCGCGTCCGTCCACTGCCGGCCGTACTTGGGGTGCGCCAACATCCCATCGCGCAGCCGGCGCCCCTTGCCCAAATAGTACCAGATGTAGTACCAGACGATGGCCCCGTTGGTGTACAAGGAAAAGAACGGCGTGTCGAAGACCAGCGGGCGCAAGAACGATTTTCGCAGCGTCAGCTCGACCTGCGAGACGAAGTTGTGGCCGGCCGGCGCGCAATGGAAGTTCACCGCCCGATAGTCCTCCCCCACCACCGCGATCTGGCCCAAATCGGCCACGCCCAGGCCCTGACGCGCGCAGTTCTGGATATGCGCGATGCTGCCGGCGTCAAAGCCCATGATCTGCGCCTGGATGGCGTCCAGGGCAACGATATCGCCCGAGGCCAGGACGCGGTCAAAGACGCGCGGCCGGCCTGACTTCGGCGCGTCGCCATCCATCCCGATCGTGCCATCCAGCACCGCGAAGCGCGGTGTGACCACCCGGTTCACGTCCACCAGGGCATCGTTGACCACCAGATGAAACTGATGCCGCAGCTTGTCCAGGCAGCCCCATTGGTTTTTGATGGGGCCGGTGATGGTCGTCTTGTCGTGGGTCTTCATCACCGGCACGGTGATCATCTGCGTGCGTAGAAGGATTTCGGGCACGTCGAATTCTTTGAGCGCCCGGCCATCCTCCAGCTTCACCCTGACGAAGCGGCCTTTGGACATATTGACGAAGGGGATGTTGTAGCGCCGGCAGACCCGATCCACATACGAACAACGCAGCGCCTTCTCCACATCCACCAACACCTGATCCGACTCGACGATACTGATGCTCCCCACCTCGTCGCGGATCGTCTGGATGATCCCCTCGACCACCCAGGGTGACGTGATCGCGCCGGGCATGAACATGTCCCAGCCCAAATTCACTTTCAGCGCCACATCGGCGCCCGGCGAGATGAAACGCCGCCACTGCGCCAATTCCATCGCCTGGCGCACGCTCTCAATGACGCTCTCGCCCACCTTCACCATGCTCACGATGCTGCTCATGCGCTTCTACCCCGCCTCATCTCCGTCGTAGGATCAGCAACTCGCGCCTGGCCCAGTTCAACGGCGACCAATACGCCTCGGTCGCTATCGTGACGTAACCGGCCAGCGCAGAAAAAGACACCACATAGCGCCGCGTGATCTGCGGCGTCAGCTCCATGTAGGCCGGCAGCCCCTTCGCATCCGCCGGCGCGCCGCCCTTGCCGATCTCCGCCGCGAAATGCCAGCCGTTCCAGACGAACCCGCCATCAATATCCTGGATCGGCGCGCCCGTCGCGGCGACCCGGCTGGCAGCATTCCACGCCGCGCCGTTCCAGGATATGAACTCAGCGGTCA